>PBJN01000005.1 GCA_002720735.1 Porticoccaceae bacterium | reverse complement strand
GGGTTTATAGACTTCTAAACATGTAATTCTCAAAAGGACTTTCTTTATATCGGGCGCTTCTGGGAGTAGAGCTGCCTGATATAAATGAAAGGGATATGACGGTTTAGTTTTTAATAATTTTATGATCCAGAAAACGTCGGTTCTTTTTTTTCTATGAAGGCCTTTACTGCATTAAGATGGTCTTTTGTGGACGCACAATGAATGTGGTGTGTGACCTCAAGATCCATGCAATCGTCTACGTCGCCCTGAGAGAGGGCGCGAGACAAATTTTCTTTCATATATCGATATGCTACGCTAGGACCCCTCGCTAATCGGCTGGCTATCTCCTTGGTTTTGGCAGCGAGGTTGTGTGGTTCTACCACCCAATTAGTTAAACCTAGCTGCAATGCCTCGTCAGCGGCTACCCGATCAGAGAGATAGTACAATTCCCGAGCCTTAGCCGTGCCTATCAACTGGGACATGAATAGTGTGCCCCCGTAATCTCCTGAAAAACCCACTCTTGCAAATGCGGTAGTCATGATGGCATTGGATGCCATAATCCTTAGATCGCAAGATAAGGCGAGTGATAGACCCGCTCCCGCGGCAGCACCTGGAAGCACCGCTAGCGTAGGTTTTGGTATTTTATAGAGACGACCAGCCGTGTTTCGTTGATCTACTCGTTGTCGATGAATTGCCTCGTCCACCTTGACTTGGGCTACTTTTGCATTTCGAGCAGCCATGGCTTTTATATCACCACCCGCGCAAAAGGCTTTGCCAGTGCCCGTAACAACAATACACCGTATAGCGGGATTCTGTTCTGCATTCACAAGTTGGCTATTGAATGCTTTCAACAAATCTGGTGAAAAAGCATTACGAGCCTCCGGTCTGTTTAAAGTTATGGTTAGAACTCCGTCCTCTAGGTAAACGAGTAGATCTTGTGTACCAGACTCAATATTTTGTCCTGACATGGGGTGTATTCCTTATTTTTGTTGAAAAGCATTTAGCGTATATGATATCTAATTTAAATTTTTGCAATTAATTTCAGTTGTTTTTCTTCGTTGAGGACGCTCCAGATCGCAGAGAATCATGTTTGTTCTGCTTTTAAGTGCCGAGGAACCAAAAAGGAAACAAAAATCATTTAAATAATTCCCGCTTTTCTAAGTTTCGCCAGATCAGTGGCACTATAGCCGAGCATTTTTTGCAATACTGCGTCTGTGTGTTCTCCCAATATTGGCCCAGGATTATCGGTATATCCGGGAGTGTCCTCTAATTTAGGTGCAATGGCAGGTATATGTAATTTTTTATCTCCAATCATCACTTCCTCGAATAGTCCTCGTGCTTGAAAATGAGGATTTGTAAACATGTCCTCCACACTAAGTATTGGTCCTGCTGCAACTCCTGCGTCCTCTAGACGGCAGATTGCCGTATTTAATGAGACGGTTGCAGTCCAATCCGATATTGCCGCATCAATTAAATCTTCATGCTCAACTCTACCGGAGTTGTTTTGTAAACGTATGTCAGAGGCCAGGTCATCTCGTTCAATTTTTCTCATGAGCCTCTCAAACATCGAATTTGTATTCGCTCCGATAATAATTAACTTTTTATCTTTGCATCGATAGGTATTAGACGGCACGATTCCGGTAATTGTGCTTCCAGAGGGTTGCCGTATTTGTCCCGCTCCAGAATACTCTGGTACGACGGCTTCTAGCATATTAAAAACTGATTCAAATATAGATACGTCTACGACTTGGCCATGTCCGTTACCCTTTTGTAACTGATTAATATAAGCCATGCAAATTCCCAGGGCTGCATGCAAACCCGCTAAAGTATCACCTAAGCTCAGATTAGGACGCACCGGTAATTCGCCGGGCACACCATTGAGATACCGAAAACCTCCAAATCCCTCGCATACTGAAGCGAATCCGGGTCTGTCAGAGTAAGGACCGGTTTGGCCATAACCAGAAATTCGTGAATAGATTAAATTAGGATTAACTGTTTTTATATTTTCTGGACCAAGATTCCAAGATTCCATTACTCCGGGACGAAAGTTTTCCACTAAAACATCGCAATCCCGACACAAATCTCGCACTATTTTTTGACCCGCTTCAGTTTTTAGGTTAATGGTTACAGATTGTTTATTTCGACCTAAGCTCCACCACCAAAGTGATGTGCCGTCTTTTACAGTTCGCCAATTTCTTATGGGGTCTCCAAGTATGGGTGATTCGATTTTTATAATTTCGGCACCAAAATAACCCAGAATGGCGCTGGCAAAAGGACCGGCTAAAATCTGCCCAAGCTCAATGACACGGAGACCGTCAAGGGGACGAGGATTNATATTTTTCANTGTGTCTGATTCAGTGATGGGACTGTCGGACAATTTGAACTCCAAGANTAAATTTAAACTACAGTGTAATTGTCTGAGGATATATCTTCAAAGCATACTCGATTGTGGAGCGTCATATGTAATATACTTNACTANAATAAATTTGTTNAAAATTTNAANAAGNATTTTTANACCGATATTGAAGACAAGTTTTCCCAANCAATATANAGNTTTATCGTCAATTTGGGCGGGCATANTTTGAGTTCACTTTANAGTTTATAAACTAAATGTTGCTTTGAGTTGATCCTCTTACTTCTGAGTATTCTCAATTCTAATAACTGTAAGTCTATGGGGTCTTTGATGCTGGTTTAGCGTTTACTTTGGTGGTCAGNGAAAATGACATTGTTTCAGTGGTCGGGGTTTTTTCTTGGTTTTTATGCCGCACTTATGGTGGCAATCGGGTTGTATGCACANAANAAAATTCGGGATTCAGATGATTTTGCCACAGCTCGGGGTGCTTACGGTCCATTTTTTTTAGCNCTGGCGTATGCAGCGACTACTGCAAGTGGCGCCACTTTCTTGGGGATTCCCGCCCTCTCTTATCAATCGGGCTTAGCTGCACAATGGTACGGGGTTTTATATCCACTGGGTGTTTATATTGGGGTGCTTGTAGCGATACGCTTGGTAGCAACCGCGGGTAACCGTTTTGGCAATCGCTCGATACCCGAGTACTTAGGCGATCGTTATCAATCTAATGGTATTAGAGTTTTAGTATCTTTAATGTCGCTAATTCTNTTCTTTTATCTCACCGGGCAGNTAGTATCTGGAGTNGTGATGTTTCAACTAATGCTCGGTTTCGATGAGATATGGGCGTTGATTTTCACGACGTTNGTATTGTTNTTTTATGTTGTTTTGGGTGGGGCTCATGCTGATATTATAACTGACGGTATACAGGGGGCGATGATGCTTGTTATTGCCATCATTGTGATTCTTGTAACCTTTTTGGGTGTGGGTATTGAAGGAGGTTTTTCGGGAGTTTTGTCTAATTTATCGGCACAGGATCGAAATTTAACGAGGGTCTTAAACCCCGAGTCTTCACTTTTTAACTCATGGTGGTCAATTTTAGTCATCATTTTCGCGCATATTCCTCTTGGTCTTCTTCCACACTTAGGTAACAAGTTATGGGCACTGAAGTCCGGTAGGAGTAAGATGAACTTCGTATGGCTAGCTGCAAGTTTTGGATTAACANTNGGCATGATGGGACTCGGTGGATTACTCGCAAGGGCTCATTTTGGCTCTGAACTATTCGGCGAGGGGATGAATCCAAATCAAGCTTTACCCCTTTTATTTATAGAATTGTTTCCGATTTGGTTAGCTGCATTAATTGGTGTTGGAATACTAGCAGCTGTGATGAGTACGGCCGATGGATTAGTAATATCATCTTCACAGGTAATTGCGAATGATCTGTACCGAAGGACAATCGCTCCTAGAGTGCACCGCGATCTCACTCCAAGTCAACTTGATAAAAGAGTTCTCGTTATTTCGAGGTTCTCCACTATTGCCGTGTTGCTCGTGTGTATGGTTTTAGCTTGGTTTTTCATGGAGAAAAATATAGCACTTATTGTTTTTATTGGAATTGGTGGGATGATGGCCGCGTTCGCGGGTCCTCTTATGCTGGGAGCGCTATGGGGTGGGGTAACTACTGCGGGTGCTTATACCGGTCTTATAGCAGGCATGACTACATTTATTATTTTACACGCGCAGCTGATCGATCCGAATTGGTTCGCAAATTATTCTGCTCTTCATGCAGCCAGTTTATGGCTCTATACCGAGGGCACTAATCCTTTTTCTTGCACATTTGTTGGTGAAATGGTTTCAATCTTGATGACGTTACTTGTTTCTAATTTCTCTAAGAAGTTGCCAGAATCTCATTTGCAGACTCTTTTTAGTGACTGATAAAAAATTTCAAACACTTCATAAAGGCAACCAAAGGCAGAGCACGATTTTCACATTGTTTTTATTTTTATTCCCATTCTGTTGGGATTTGGCGTGAAAAACACTCCTTTAGTCGTTGCCATTTGTGGTTGTTCGGGTTCAGGAAAAAGTTTTTTTTCCGATGTTTTGACTCAACATATCAGAAAAACGTTTCCAAACTACAGGGTCCAGCAGCTAAGCCTTGATCGTTATTTTATCGACATTACACTTAGAAGTCCTGAAAAAAATGATCATTTTAACTTTGATCATCCTGAAGCGATCGATTTCGGACTATTCGCATCACATTTAATAGATTTGAAAAATAAAGTTAATATTTTTGCCCCGAAATATGATTTTGTATCACATAAACGCGGAAAACATTGTGATTTTTTATCTGCGTGTGATCTTTTAATTGTCGAAGGAGTTTTTCTTTTGTATCAAAAGGAAATAGTTGATCTTCTAGATTTGAAACTCTTTATCGAAACTCCTCTGGAGATATGCTTACAAAGACGATTGTCGCGAGATTTGAAAGAAAGAGGTCGGACCAAAGATGAAATAACTTATCAGTTTAGACAAACAGTCATCCCTATGTATAAAAAATATATACATCCGACCCGTGCCCGCGCGAATTTTTTTTTAAATGGAGTCAACTCAGTTGACGAAAATATAACGCTTACAGTAGACCATTTGAGTCACTTAATAAGTGGCTGAGGTAAAGTAATAAGGTATCAATCAGATGTCAGGTGCTATAGGAATTGTTTGTATTTTAATCTTTGCGGTGTTCTTGTCCTCGAATAGGAAATCGATCAACTTGTGGACCGTAATTGTTGCTTTTGGTCTTCAAGCAACTTTAGGAGCTTTTGCGCTCTATTTTCCGATTGGTCAAAGTATTTTTCAAAGCCTGTCCTTCGTAATTAGTGACCTTCTTGAGCATTCCACAGCGGGTACATCGTTCGTGTTTGGAGATTTAGCGGATGGCAGCAAGATGTTTTATTTTGCGTTTCAGGTGCTGCCCGTAATAATATTTTTTTCTGCCTTAGTTTCAGTATTTTACTACATCGGAGTGATGCAGCTTTGCATCCGAATTATTGGTGGAGGTCTTCGAATACTCCTCAAAACAAGCCGAGTCGAGTCTATGGTTGCGGCCACGAATATATTTTTGGGTATTGGGGAAGCACCATTGGTAGCTCGGCCATATATCCCTGAACTGTCCAGATCGCAGTTATTTGCAGTGATGGTTTGTTGTTTATCATCTGTGGCAGGCTCTGTTTTAGCCGGTTACGCAGCTATGGGTGTTTCATTAGATTCCCTAATTGCTGCAAGTTTTATGGCAGCGCCAGGGGGTCTTTTGATGTCGAAATTAATGGAGCCCGAAATAGATTCGGGGGCTAATGAAAAATTCTCTATGTCAATAGGTGACCATCATCACAGTAATATTTTCCAAGCTGCTGCTGACGGCGCGATCGCAGGACTGACTCTCGCTTTAAATATTGGCGCTATGCTGATCGCTTTTATGGGGATTATCGCGCTTCTAAACGTTAGTTTGGAATGGCTAGCTAGTCTTTTTGGTATAGAGGGCGCTACGATTCAAACCATATTGGGCAAGCTTTTTCAACCGGTGGCATTTTTAATTGGTGTACCTTTGCACGAATCTGAATTTGTTGGCGGGTTGCTTGGACAGAAACTGGTTTTTAATGAGTTCGTGGCTTTTATGCAATTTACCGAACTTCAAACGTCCTTGAGCAGAGAGAGTCAAATCATTGCTACCTTTGCGCTTTGCGGTTTCGCTAATTTTGCGTCGATCGGCGTGCTTTTGGGAGGACTGGGTGTTTTAGCCCCCTCTCGGCGTGCTGAAATATCTCAGCTGAGTTTGAGGGCACTCGTAGCGGCTACTCTTGCGAATTTAATGAGTGCTGCCATTGCCGGTACTTTTATGGGCTGGTCTTAGTCTGCCGTAATTTGCGGAATTTATGCAGGCTAAGCCCTAATGTAATTCGCCTTACTATGCGCTAGTAACCGCAGTCGGCATATGAAGTCATCTGTGGTGTCATAAATTTGTTTTTAAAAACTGTAGGATGCTTGCAAGTCTGGTTCGCGCATTCGATCACAAGATGCACAGTAAGGCACGCTCCCCCGGGCGTTAAGGTTTGATTACTCCGGTATGTTTCTGATAAAGGAAATCATATCGTCCACTGTTAAATTTTTACGAATCAGTGCAAGTTGCCATTTCTGTTCGGAGCTATTGAGGGAAATCCGAATATTTTTCCAATTATGATTCATTTTGGACTCTTTACACTGCGGATAATGATTGCCCATCAATTTTTATAAAACAAATAGAGATTTAGATAAAGGTTACTCGTGATGTGTCGATTCATCAAAGGAGTGGCAATTTATTGCCACTTTTGGCTAAATGTATACCATCTTTGTTTTTAGTGTTATTGGGCGAGAAGTAAATAATATGAGCGATATATCGGGATCGACCAACACGCTTAGAGCTTTACAAGAATTTAATACCAAAATATCTGCGCTCGTTGACCGTAAGCGGAAAGCGGAAATATCTAGATCCGAGAGCTTGGCAGAGGCTCGTGCCGTAAACGCGGAACTGGCCGACAGATACAGAGCTGAACGAAAAGATCAATTAGCCGCGAAGATGAATCAACTAGCTCGGCTTGAAAGGTTGAAAGCTGCTCGACTCTTTAATCAATTAGCCAGTGAAAATAATCAGAAATCTGTGAACAGAAATCTAATTACTGGAGATAATGCGCTCTACAAGCAAGGCGTTTCACTTCAAGGGAAAAGCGAAAGTCAGCGCGTTGTTGATAATCTTGACTTGCAGAAACGAGAAAGTATGTATTTTTCGAGGCTTGCGAATGATCTGCTTGACCAACAAATATTTGATATAAAACTAAATCATAAAAGACTGGAAGAAAAACTTATAGATGAAAATATTGAGAGTGACGCTGTTCAAAATGATATCTTGGAGTATAAAAATCAAGAGTCAAAGATGATTGAGGACTTGGTAGAACAGAAATCTCAAGAAGCAGATCAGATTCATAGTGCAAAGCACAATGACACTCCATCACTGCAGCTAAAAAAACGAATAGAAAAGCTTGTGGAAATGCAGGAGGAAGATTCAGACGGTAAGGATGGAATATCAATGGAGATTTAAGAATAAGAAGCTAGTCAAAGAAGGTGTTTCCATCCACAGCGGTATTACTACCGACCCCTTGGCTCTTTAATACAAATGCCCCAAACTGTATTTCTCTATTACCAATATTCAAAAGAAACCATAACAATCACAAGTTTCAAATTGTAGGTCCTTATATCCTGACATTCGTTAGTAAGTCTTGGCCTCATTTGCGGCAGCATTTTGCGGAAAATAGTCTGATTTACAAAAGCAAGTGCTTTGTCTATAGATATTTTGGTGAGGACTCATACTTGAGTAACTCCGCACAAACACTGGAAGTGAATCAATTGATGACAACCCTTTTGAGTTCCTTGCGGCTTTTGGCGATTTTTACCTCATTATGAATTAGAAAAAAGCCTTAATAACAGAAGAGCTTGATATCGACCGTTAAGATAATAGTGATTCATATTTAAAGCATTTGGAAAGACTCGAAAAAGTTAAGTTGTAAAGGAATAAAAATTCGCTCTGACGCGTATGAGAATGAATCGTAAAGTAGTACTTGTGCAGCTCGCGTTTATTGCCCCAACGTTCTGTGTCAGGGCTTCTAATTGGATTTAGAAATACTATTTCGAGAAGGAAAGATTTTGTTAAGTGTGTTAATTTTGTTATTTTTGTTATGATCATGTAACANTGAAAACTGGCTTGCTTATGAAGATTGCGATTATCAACTTACCAAAAG
The DNA here is from genome assembly GCA_002720735.1 of Porticoccaceae bacterium. Taxonomy (GTDB): domain Bacteria; phylum Pseudomonadota; class Gammaproteobacteria; order Pseudomonadales; family Porticoccaceae; genus TMED48. The sequence continues at coordinate 88,443 of PBJN01000005.1, read as the reverse complement.
TTTTATCACACCATAAAAGGAGCAACCCATGAATACAAAAGTGACGACCTCGAAACATGCAGCAAATGATGTTGGGCTAACACAAAGATTTGGGACCGGATGTGAGCCTTCTGACGATGAAGCACGTACCCCAGATGAAATAGCTGACCGTGTGTTGAGAGATATCGAATGGGAAAAGGCATCAAGACCGGTCAACAGGTGGTGGGCGGGTTATCAAAAACTAAACCTCATTAAACCCAAGAAGTCAGATTAAAATTTTNTTTGGGTAGACCAATTGTCACCAACCATTGAAACCATCTTGCTGNTGNATCCANTNAGGCTCAAATTACATCCAAAAAGTAATTTTGGTCCAAATAGATAAAAATTCTAGTTATAAACATCATTGAACATGACGTTTAATCGCTTCCGCAACCTTATTTGCGAGGACCGAAGATCCCAGCTTTGAGAAATGCACATTGTTTGGGGCGACGAACATATCTTGATCGAAAGACTTTGAGATCGAATATAGATCATTGGTTATGATTCCGTTATTTTGCATAACAATGCTCGCAACTGAGTTGTAAGCTACAACATCTTTTGGAAATCGACCAGGTTCGTCATCTGGAACAGCTGTGGTGGAGGCCCAAATCAATAAAGCTCCTGTTTTTTTTAAGCGATCAACCAAGTTTTGCAGATTTAATTTATAGTCTTCGATTTCCACCTTTTTTTTACCGTTGAATTTATCTAATTTGTTTTTATGAGGAGAGTCTTCATTTCTATATGCGATGTCATGAAGCCCCCAGTTAAAGTGAATGATATCGAAACTTTTTCCGTCTAACCAAGAATTAATTTTTTTGAGTCCGTTCATCGTAGATGCAGCGTTGCCATCGATTCTCTCTACATAAGCTATGTCACTGAGCCCTTGTTTTACTTGTGGAGTGTAGCCAATAGAGATCGAGTCACCGATGAGAAGAACTCTAGGGCGTTTCTCATATGTTGAGTTTTGTTTTGTATCACAGACCACAGGCGCAGATAACAATGGTAAGGTAACAAGACAAACACTAAATGCGAGGGATGTTTTGAGCTTTTGAGTGCAGTTATAACGGTTGTAGTTTGGGAACTTCATCTTCGTTTTAATAATTGTTTATTCCTTTGGTTTTTCTTAAATGAAAACTGAAATATACATGCCGGAATGATATTTATTTCAAGCAGATTGTTTTTTACATATAATAATCGGGGATAACTCGCTTGAATACCAAAATTTGAGGAAAAATGTCAAACAAGATTATTTCGCTTCGCACGGTGGATGTTAGGTTTCCAACTTCAAAAAGCTCTTATGGATCTGATGCGACAAATAATGATCCAGATTATTCTGCTGCTTACGTCAGCCTCGAAACTGAAAAAGGAAATAAGGGATATGGATTATTATTCACTATAGGACGAGGAAATGACATATGCTGTGCAGCTATCGAGGCTATGAAAGACTTAGTGATAGGTTCAGATTTAGATGATATTAAGAATGACATATATAAATTTTACAATCGGTTTCGATGTGATAGTCAGCTCCGATGGCTTGGACCAGAGAAGGGTGTTGTTCACATGGCTGCAGGAGCAATAGTTAATGCCGTATGGGACATGTGGGCAAGAGACGAAGGAAAACCGGTTTGGCGACTGTTGGCGGATCTTACCCCTAAGCAGTTCGTTTCATGCTTAGACTTCCGATATTTGGGTGATACTTTAAGTGCTGAGGAGGCACTTGATATCGTTAGTAGTAATGAAAGCTCGAAGCAAGAAAGAATATTGGAGCTTGAAAAATATGGATATCCTGCATACACAACCTCGCCGGGATGGATGGGTTACAGCGATAATAAACTCCGGATTCTCTGCCAAGAGGCACTTGATCAAGGTTTCAAACATATCAAACTTAAAGTGGGGGAATCATTAGAGCGGGACAAGCAACGCTTAACCTTAGCTCGTTCTGTCATTGGCGATGATGTCAAGCTCATGATTGATGCAAATCAAATATGGGAGGTCGATCAGGCAATTGACTGGGTTAGTGAACTAGCATCTTTTGATCTATGGTTTGTCGAGGAACCGACTTGCCCTGATGACGTTTTCGGGCACAAAAAGATTCGAGACAAGCTTAGGGGTATACGGGTAGCCACTGGGGAACATTGCCAAAACCGAGTCATGTTTAAACAGTTTATTTCCACTGATGCCATTGATGTTGTCCAGATAGATAGCTGTCGACTCTGTAGCATTAATGAAATTTTGTCAGTCTATGTGCTTGCCGCAAAATATGGTAAGCCTGTATGCCCGCACGCTGGGGGAATAGGACTCTGTGAATATGTGCAGCATTTGTCGATGATTGACTATGTGAGAATAAGCGCATCATTAACCGATCGAGTGATTGAGTATGTTGAGTATCTTCATGAGCACTTCGAAGACCCTTGTATCATCAGAAATGGTTCGTATATGCCACCTATGTCTCCAGGGTTTAGCATAAAAATGTTTCCAGAATCTATCGAACATTATACATTTCCCACAGGTAAAGCATGGGCTGAAAACTAAGGACAATTTGATGAAATCGAGTTTAATGAGCGATTATTTTGACACGCGTTATCCCTGTATTACCGATCTGGAGAAAAAAGCAAAAAGTCGGATGCCAGCATTTGCATATGATTATCTCACAGAGGGTTGCATGTCAGACGAGTGCGTTAAGAGGAACAAAAAATCTCTTGCGCAAGTCCAATTACGGGGAAATGTTTTGGAGCCTTTCGAGGGCGTTAATATGGAAACTGACATATTTGGTCATAAGTACTCCGCTCCCTTTGGTGTAGCTCCGGTTGGTCTTCAGGGTCTGATGTGGCCCAAAACTCCAGAGTACCTCGCAAAGGCGGCCTGTGAAAAAAATATTCCTTTCGTGCTCAGCACTGTTTCTTCTGCTTCTCTAGAGAATATCGCATATATATCCGAAGGGAAGGCATGGTTCCAATTGTATAACCCCTCCTCAAGAGAGGTACAGGCGGATCTTATAGCTCGCGTACAGTCAGCAGGCTATCCAGTTTTAGTTGTGACGGTCGATGTTTCTACATTTGGGTACCGACCTCGAGATATCCGAAATGGTCTCGCGATGCCACCAAAAATGAGCGTGAGGAATGTTTTTCAAATGTTGAGCCGTCCGCATTGGTTAATTAAGACTGCTTTTGCAGGTAAGCCTGAAATGAAAGTTCTTAAACGATACATGATGCATAGTGAAAAGAATGAACAGTTGATGGAATTTATGAATCGAGCGGTAATGGGACCTGTAGATTATGAGAATCTTAAATCAATTCGAGATTTGTGGAAGGGGCCGCTAGTGATAAAAGGTATCCTTACAGAAGAGGATGTTAAGTTGGCAGTATCTTTGGGTGCTGATGCCGTGGTGGTATCGAATCATGGAGGACGTCAACTGGACGCTGCTGAATCTCCCATAGAACCGTTGCAGAGGCTGTCCCAAAAATATCGTAAATCAATAATGTTCTTCATGGACAGTGGCATTCAAAATGGCGTAAACATAGCCTCAGCGCTCGCAGCAGGAGCACGACTGGCCTTCATGGGTAGGGCATTTGCATTTGGAGTATCAGCGCTCGGGGAGCGAGGTGCTTATCACACGATCAATCTCTTTTATCAACAACTCGAGCAAGTGATGAACCAGCTCCGTTGCGATTCTACAGAAAAAATGACGAACCATCTGGTGAAATGAGGCGTGATAATTTATGAGAGGTTACCAAAAAGAAGGGTAGGTAAGACCACACTCGCTGTAACGACTTTAGGTTTCGGAGGTGCGCCGATTGGGAATTTGTATAGAAGTTTGAGTGAACAAAATGCGCTTAAAACGCTCTCTACCGCGATCAAATCAGGCGTAAGTTTTTTTGACACAGCTCCGAGGTATGGAGCAGGTCTGAGTGAGCGTCGAATTGGGGATGTTTTGAGGTCGATAGCCGCAGATCAATACGTTCTTTCAACCAAGGTAGGACGATTATTCAGAGCAAAACGCGACGCAAAAACTGATGAGCTTCGCTATGGATTTTTATCGCCGATGCCTTTTGAGCCTGAGTACAACTATACATACGATGGCATTATGAGGTCTTGGGAAGATAGTTTACAGCGACTTGGAATAGCGCATATCGATATCCTACTCGTTCATGATTTGGGGAAATTTAATCATGGGAAACTTGACACTTTATATTTTCAACAGTTTGAATCTAGCGGTTATCGAGCATTAGAAGAGCTGCGAGGTAGTGGCGACGTCACGGCTGTGGGTCTCGGTGTGAACGAGACCGAAGTGTGTGAGCGCGCCATGGAGGTGGGACGTTTCGATTGCTTTTTACTCGCCGGTAGATATACGCTTTTGGAACAGAGAGCACTTTCAACATTTTTTCCCAAATGTGAGTCCCATGGTGCATCTATAATTCTGGGAGGACCCTACAATTCCGGTATTTTGGCATCAGGGGTTAGGGGCGGAAATACTCCTTATTATGATTACGAACCGGCAAAAGAGGATATTATTAGACGAGTAGCCTCCATCGAGGATGTATGTAGTGAGTTTGAGGTGCCATTACCGGCAGCTGCACTCCAATTTCCCTTGGCGAATCCTCTGGTGAGTAGCATAATTCCGGGGCTGGACAGTGATCGGCAAGTCCAACAAGCAGTCGCTTATTTAAACTTAAAGATCCCTCTCAAATTCTGGGAAACGCTAAAAAGTAAAGGACTCATTGAGGGTAACGCACCGGTACCAACAGGGAGCGGTTGAGATGTCTAACGAACACATCGAAAAAAGCTATGAAAATAACACACCTGAAAATGTCATAGTTACTGGAGGGGGCAGCGGTATTGGAGAAGCTATTTGTTTAAGACTCGCCTCAAGACAACGCCACATATATGTTGTCGACATCGATTTGAATCAAGCAAAAAGAGTAGCAACGCTTATCAATCAGCAAAATTTTGTGGCAACACCAATACTGTTAGATGTCTCGGACCATCTTGCGGTGTTGGACGTTCTCAATAATCTACCAAATCCACCCAATATACTCATTAATAATGCTGGAGTCTCTGCTATAGGAAATTTGGAGAATACAACCGAAGAGACTCTTGATCGTCTTTATTCCGTCAATGTGAAGAGCATTTATAATTGTGCATACGCAGTAATACCGATTATGCGCAGAGATAGTAGGGGAGGACTTATCATTAATTTGGCATCTGTCGCCTCGAGTGTTGGGGTATCTGAACGATTTGCATATTCGATGAGTAAGGGTGCAGTTTTGAGCATGACAATGAGTATAGCCAAAGATTATGTGAATTCAGGAATTAGGTGTAACTGTGTCTCCCCCGGTAGGGTGCATACACCATTTGTAGACAACTATCTTAGTAAATATTACGACGATAAATCATCTCAAATGTTCGCTGAGCTCTCCAAAAGTCAACCGATTGGCCGAATGGGTCAACCAGAAGAAGTTGCTGCATTAGTTGAATACTTGTGTGGACCTCAAGCTACATTTATTACTGGCTCAAATTTTCCAATAGATGGGGGCTTCGTCACTTTGAATTCTTAGAGGAGATAATGTAATGAAACTTTTAAGGTATGGAGTCTCTGGGCTCGAAAAGCCTGGTGCGGTAGACTCAAAGGGTAATATTCGATGTCTCTCAGACGTAGTTAAAGATATTGACGGAGCGTCTATCCAGAAAACCTCGATCGAAAAATTAAAAAAATTAGACTTGTCAAAATTACCGATAGTTTCCGATGAGGTTCGAATTGGTCCTTGTGTTGCGGGGGTTGGCAAGTTCCTGTGTATTGGCCTAAATTACTCTGACCATGCAAAAGAATCAGGGATGGCTGTACCCTCTGAGCCAGTCGTATTTTCAAAATTTGTTTCTGCGATTTGTGGACCCGATGACGATATCGTAAAGCCGAGAGGAAGCACTAAACTCGACTGGGAGGTTGAACTTGGTTTAATTATTGGTGAGCAAACTTCTTATGTTAGTGAATCTGAGGCTATGTCTAGTGTGGCTGGATTTTGTGTTTGCAATGATATCTCTGAGAGAGAATTTCAGCTTGAGAGATCTGGTCAGTGGGATCTTGGTAAGGGTTGTGATACGTTTGGACCCATTGGACCTTGGTTGGTGACTCCCGATGAGATTGATGATGTGATGGACCTGAAAATGTGGCTTGAGGTGAACGGACGTAGATTTCAAGATGGCAATTCTAAAACTATGATCTTTTCTCCCGCTAAAATCGTCAGCTTTTTGAGCCAGTACATGACTTTGATGCCGGGTGATATTATTTCAACTGGCACCCCGCCTGGGGTTGGATTTGGTCAGAATCCCCAAATATATTTAAATGTAGGCGATTCTATGACACTTGGTATACAAGGATTGGGGCTTCAAACGCAGCGTGTCGTTGCTGATTATCAATAAAGTCTGAAAATTTATTAAAAAAAATTTGGACCCTTGAAGTAGCTGGGAATTAACGTTTAACAGTCACTTATATATTGTCTCTAAATAAAAAATTGAGGTAATTTTTTTGTAAATTGTTGCAAACATTTTAACTTTTTAATACCATCTTTTGTATTCTATTAATAAAAAACTATTTAAAGAATAACACAAACAGAGGGGGTAAGATGATGAATAATGCACTCGAGCTTTTGAAGCCTGCACGTGTCTTTTTACTATTTAGTTCCATCATTATGTTTCTTGCTCCAGCCGCTTTTGCTCAAGAAGAGTCGTCGGCTGATATAGAAGAAATTATTGTTGAGGGGATTAAAGGAAGTGCAAAGTCTCAAAGGGAGGCCAAGCGAAACGCTAAAAATATAACTGACTCCATCTTCGCTGAGGAGTTTGGAACGATGCCTGATTCAAACGTTGCTGAAGCTCTGCAACGAGTCACGGGAATCGGTATTGACCGAAGGGATGGTGAGGGAACATTTGTTACCGTTCGTGGTGTGGATCCAAATTTGAACCAAGTCACGCTCAATGGTCAAACCGCTACCACCGGGCAAGACGGCAGCGACTTTGATTTTTCAATGTTATCGGCAGATATGTTGAAAGCTATTGAAGTTGTAAAAACCCCAAGTGCCAATCACATAGAGGGTAGCCTTGGCGGCACAGTTAATCTTCTCACAAATAGACCATTGGACATGAGGTATTCTATCAGAAGCCTTGAAGTTCAGATGCAAAAAAGTGTGTTGGCGGATGAAACCGATCCGGTAATAAAAGCAAATTTTGCAGACAAATTTGATAACGATCGCATAGGAATATCAGCTTCACTATTTTCTGATACTAAAAACACGAGGACTGATATGTTTCAGTCGTTTGATTTGTTTCAGGTGAGAAATGTCCCTGGTATTAGCTATCAGACCGGTGAGGACTTGGGAGATGTGTGGGCAAATATTCCAAATTTTCTTGAGCAAGTTATTAATTTTGATGAACGTACCAGAACCGGCGGAAATTTAATGTTTCAGTTCAGACCAAACGAAGCATCGGAGTATTGGATTGATCACAGCTTTACGAGGCATGAGATTGACAAAGATCGGTTCGCAATCAGGGTAAACCGACTTCACAGAAACAGTGCCACTAATCAGAACCCGTCATTGCCGGTCGCAGGAACTTGGATCATTGATGAGACAAGAGATATTGCGCTTGCGGGTCAAGCGGGTAAATCTGCGGGAAATCAAATCTCTATGCACTGGGTTACCCCTACAGATACATCAATCACAGAGCTTGGAACAATACAGGACATTGGCGAGTTTACCGTTACTGCAAAATTGGGACTATCACGGAGTGAGCAGACTTGGCCAGATTATAAATCGTTGAATTTCTTAGCTTTTGGCAATACAACACACCAAAATGGATTTGATTACAGGAATCCAGACGGTGGTTTCTTTTTAATTCCTACTTTTATCTTGGATGAGGATCGTAATCCCAGTGCGCCCGTCGGGCTCACTTTTAATCAGACATGGATATACGACCGTCTTGTTACAGACGATCAGGATACCTATTCTATTGACATCGAGCGAGATGTTGATGTCTCTATTTTTGATAAAATTCAGTTTGGGGGTAGGTATTTCGATCGAGAAAAGGGGCGGAGCCAGACGAGGGCGTTTGCAAATCCCGTTACCCCTGATGGTGCAGTTCGTCTAACAACAGAGGGGATCTCACAACCGTTTCCTGTAGACGATTTTTTTGCTGATGTCGCGCCTAATGCTTTGACTTCAGGATGGGTAATACCTGATGTAAATTTAGTTTTTGATCAGTATGTGAATCCTGATTTTGTGGCTAATTATGAGGCAGATCCTCTAAACTCGTGGTATATTTCCATGGACGCAACTGCTTTTTATTTCATGGCTGACTTCACCCTACTGGATGACAGACTCACGGGTGATGTGGGAGTGAGGTATGTGGATACGAATCAGCGCGGTGTGGGTACCGGTGGAATTAACTTCCCCCGAAACGAAGGTTCTGCTCAATTTCCTGTTGATGTATCTCATTCTTATTCCAATGTCCTTCCAAGCCTGAATATGACATACATGTTGAAGGAGGATATGCTCCTGAGATTCGCCGCTTCTAAAGTGATTGCGAGGCCCAGCTTCAATGATTTGAGAGCTGGTACAACTGTCAGAGCATCTAACAGAAACGAAACGCCACGAGCAAGCGGGGGTAATCCTGCAGCTGATCCCTATGAGGCAACCAATTATGATTTATCCTATGAGTGGTATTTTGGTGAGTCTGGACTCTTCTCTGCGGCGATATTTTATAAGGATATTACCGCATTTAATTTCAACCAAACTCAGTTAAGCGATGCTTACCCGGACAATACAAATAGTTCTAGCGGTATTCTTCTTGATAGTAGCACTTGCCTGAACCCGTATGTTGCTCCCGTTTTAGAAACCGGCACGGGACGTTTGAATGCAGATGGAGTTTTGATACCAGTTTCGATGTACGATGCTGAAACTTGTGAAGCCGCGCAAGTTACTATATCTCTCCCACGCTCTGGGGAGGGTGGCTTCATTAAGGGGTATGAATTGGGCTATCAACAAGCATTTACTAAACTTCCCGGATTATTGTCTGGCTTGGGTGTGATGGCGAACTACACATTTACTGATAGTGAAGCTTCTTACTTTTCAGAGGGGAATGAGGCCTATAGCGGATTTAGTTTCCTTAACACTTCTAAGGACACAATCAACGCCACTGTATACTGGCAAAAGGACCGTCATTCTGCAAAGCTTGCCTATAATTATCGCTCACCTCGTATGGTTAATGCGTCCACTTTGACTAACAGTGTTTATATGGAGGGTCGCAAGTCCGTTGATTTTTCCGCAAACTATCAGATCAATAAAATGTTTCGATTGTCTTTTCATGCTTTGAATTTGACGGAAGAATATGATCGAAAGTTCTTGGCTCGAACAGTAGAAAGCAATGGACTTGCCGGTGAAGGCAACGCTATTGACAACGATATCCCTGATTATTTGACAACGGATTTGAGATACACCGGAAGGACGTATCGTCTTGGTTTATATATGAACTTTAACTAAATCCTCTTCCACATGGCGTTTAAAAAGCCCTTCGATTAATTAGAAGGGCTTTTTTTCATTGAGACACACTTTGATCGTTTTCTGTAGAGTATTATTTTGTAAATAATTCGGAGCATATAATGAAAAGGGCCGTGTTTTCATTGGTTATTCTGATCGGATCTTTCAGTAGTTTTGGTTTCGCAAAAACATTTGACAATAATGAAAAAACTGTTAGTCAGTCCAATATTATTCTGATTATTACTGATGACCAAGGCTATGGTGATCTTGGAATTCATAATCAACTCATTAAAACGCCAGTCCTTGATAAGTTAGCAAAACAAAGTGTTCAGTTAACTAATTTTCACGTTGATCCCACTTGTTCCCCTACGAGAGCCGCTTTGATGACAGGAAAATATTCCATTAACGCGGGTGTATGGCATACGGTCATGGGGCGGCACATGTTGGCATCAAAACATGTTACTGTCGCAGAGGTCCTCAAGGATGCCGGCTATAAAACTGCGATGATTGGTAAATGGCACCTTGGAGATAATTATCCATTTAGGCCCCAAGATCAAGGTTTCGATCATGTGCTAATGCATGGGGGAGGAGGCGTTGGGCAGTCTCCTGACCATTGGGGAAATACTCAGTTTGATGATTCGTATTATTTGAATGGTAGAGCTAAAGCTTATGAGGGATATGCAACTGATATCTGGTTTGATGAGGCTATTTCTTATGTAAATAGATTTGAGGGCAAGTCAGATCCATTTTTTTTATACATCTCCACTAATGCTCCACATGTGCCGTATAGGGCACCAAAATCCTATGTAGATCAATATCTTGAAGTCGGATTGCCACGAGATATGGCAATGTTTTATGCAATGATAACAAATATTGACTTCAACATAGGACGATTAATTGCTCGAACGGAGGCCGCCGGAATTTTGGATAATACGATCTTTATTTTTATGACGGACAATGGTTCAAGCCTTGCAATGCAGTCTGATGGCGAGCCTTTATCTATGCTAAGCGATGAGTTGTTAGCGCGGTTAAATGTAACTAGTAGTTCGCTGAATCTTAGTATGAGAGGCGGGAAGAACTCTGTTTATGAAGGGGGCCATCGCGTACCTTTTTTTATCAAATTTCCAAACAAAGCTCGAGTAACACCGAGGACTATTGGTAGTCTGACTGCGCATATTGATGTCATGCCCACGCTTCTTCAGCTGGCGAATTTAGAATATTCTCCCTCAGATTTTGACGGTATTAGCTTAGCGGACACTTTGCTTGCTGAGGAAGAAATTCCGGATCGGACCCTGGTCGTAACTAACCAGCGCGTTCTCAATCCAACTTCTAAAATGCCATTCGCTGTGATGCAGAATGATTGGCGTTATGTGAAATCTTCCCAAAAAGGAGATTTTGAGCTATTCAATGTATCCAATGATCCTGGTCAAACCCTGGACGTAAAGGGTGAGTATCCAGAGATTGCTGATAATTTAGCTGAGACATACAAAAGATGGTGGGAAAGTGTTTCCTATGCCGGATTCGAGACTACACGGATAATTCTTGGATCAGACCAAGAAAATCCTAGTCGCATCACTGGACACGATTGGCATGCAAAAACTACATCGAATAGCCCGTGGTGGCCTGGATTCGAGTATAAAAAAGACAGATGGTCTTCAGGTTGGATTGGAAAGGAAGACGCGTATGTTGCTGCACCTTGGCAAGTTTTTTTTAGTGATGACGGACGATATACGTTTGATCTCTATTTACACGATAAATTGGCGAAGAAGTCAGTGAGGAAAGAATTTGCACACCTTAAATTGAATGATCGGATTCTGACAAAAAGAATTAGCGTTGGAGATACGCACGCGTCTTTTGAGACTGATGCCATTCAGGGCACATCACAGATCATGGCTTGGTTCGATGATGGCGATGATCAGGCGATCCCAGCTTTTTTTCTTTATGTTGAGAAACTAGATTGATCATGGGATAAAAACAGATATCTCTATAACTTAGGAAGATGACTCTAAAGGACAACTTCAATTGCATATCCAATGCCACCTCTGGAAAATTCAGGTAATTCAATAATTGTTTTGTTTCCTTTGTTAGCCCACTTTAAATTAATTGATTCACCTAACAAACTCATCTGTTTTATCTCATGACCGGAGAGCGCCTCAACCATAATCTGATTGCTTGAAGGTCTTTGAAGAGATATCAGGTATACCTTGTTTTGTTTTTTTGTAAACCAATAATCATTTTCCTCAAATTCGAAGGTCGGCACATTCTCCTCTCTATGCTCGGTACCTCGGATAGATATTTTAGTCGGACCTTCATGTGTAACCTCCCAAGGACCGGTGTCGTAAATGGCGTTGCCATTAGTATTTAACCAATCGCCTACAGTCTCTAAGCTTGATATTGCCTCCGGCGGGATTGAGCCTTGGCCATCGGGCCCTACATTGAGAAGAAAGTTACCGCCTTTACTAACATTTTCCACAAGCCAAAATAATAATTCTTTCGGAGATTTCCAATCTTTATCATATGTCTTATAGCCCCAAGAATTGTTGGTAGTTGCGATTCCTTCCCATGTTTCCTCAAAGGCTTGATCAGGTATTACATTGTCTCCGACACCGCCGGGCATACCAATATCACCAAAACCATTTCCCACACGCCAATTTATTAATGTCTCGGGACTGTATTGATAGGCGACCCGATAAAATTGCATGCTATATTTTGGCGGGATATACATCGCATTATCAAACCAGATTTGTGAGATTTTGTAGTTGGATAGTAATTCTTTTACTTGAGGTATAGATTTATTGGCAATGTATTCATCGAATTTTATTGGGGACGGATCCCAATTATTGTAAAAGAGTTGCTTTCTTGGTTTTTTCCCATCCTTTGGTCCATAGTCCAAGATGCCTCCGTCTCCACCATCACGCCAATCAAGCGTATTTGAGTAATAAATCCCAAATGAGATACCTGCCTTTGTCGCAGCAACTTCCATTTCTTTGATGATATCCCGTCCAAAAGGGGTGGCATCAACAACATTAAAGTTACTTACTTCTGAATTATAAAGTGCAAAGCCTTCGTGGTGTTTTGAAGTGATTACGATGTACCTCATGCCGGCAGCCTTTGCCACAGCAATCCACTCTTCGGCATTAAATTTTATTGGATTGAAATCTTTGGCTAACTTAGCGTACGTGTCGCGCGGAATTTCCTTGTTACGCATCACCCATTCAGCCACTCTGGGCCCGATCCCATTTTCCTCCATAGTTTCACCCTTCCATACACCTCCTAAGCTTGAGTAGAGTCCCCAGTGTATAAACATTCCAAATTTATTTTTGTTGAAGCGTTCCCTCCCAAGTTGTTTTGCTGAGCTGGAGTTCATAAGTTTCCATTCTTTTTTTAGACGGACCATTTCCTCAGAACATGGAATTCCTGAACCATCAAAACCATAAAATTTTTCTTTTTCCGTTTCAGACATAGAATTATGCAGATCAAGTTCGGCTTTTGTGCATGCTATGGTAGTGTGTGTAAGAGAGAACAGAACTCCCACAATAATTGGTTTGAGTAATGCAAAATACTTCATATGATTCTCTTTTTTGTTTTGATAAATGTTGATCGCTTGACCTTAATCATTTCACAACCAAGGTGTAGTTGTCCTTTCTAATTCTTTAGATGACTATTATAATGATTTTTATATTTAAAAAACAATTGGACTTGTACCAGTCTGATACGCCATGATGAACCTTCTCCAGGTGCATAGGCCAACTTTAACGAATTTGTTTTTTGTCACAATAACATGTTGTGATATTTATGCGGATGATCAACAAAAATCCATTGAGCTTTTTTTTAAACGGGGGTTACCATCTCAAAAATCAATTAGTGCTAGCAAAAATATGTCAGAAATAAGATATTGAGACTTCGATTTGAGACCGTTGTTGAGGTTTCCGTAGATTGAGTGCCGGGTTAAGAACTGATGCTTAACAAAAGCAATGATAGAGGCAAAACAGTTTGCGATCGTTGTAGATTAAAAAAGTGCATAAATGTAAAAATTGGAAATGATGTTTAAAATTATATTTGTCAAGAATATTTAGGAGCCGCTGTGAAATCAATCGTTTGCACTGAACCCGGCAATTTAATTATCGAGGAACGGTCTGATCCTACTCCTCCGAAGGGGTGGGTCACTCTTAAAATGAAGAGGATAGGTCTTTGTGGCACCGACTTCCATATTTTTAAAGGCTTACATCCATTTCTTGAGTACCCACGTGTTATGGGTCATGAGTTATCTGGAGAGATTCTAGAGACTCCTAAAAATAGTCGATTCAGCGTTGGGGACAGAGTGATTATTAATCCATACTTGTCATGTGGTAACTGTGTGTCCTGCAAAAAAAACAAGTCAAATTGTTGTGTAAATTTAAAGGTTCTGGGGGTCCATACAGATGGTGGGATGTGCGAGTTTCTCTGTCTACCAGAGCGGGCGATCTACCCTGCGAGGGGACTTACATTATCAGAAGCTGCGATGGTTGAATTTCTGTCAATCGGCGCACATGCTGTGAGTCGAGGCCAACTTCTTGCAGGAAGTCATATTCTTGTCATAGGTGCTGGACCGATTGGACTTGGGGTTGCTCTTTTTGCGTCTTTTGAAGAGGCGTGTACTGTGGCAATTTTGGATGTTAATCCAGAGCGCGTGGCGTTTGCGCAGAATTTAGGCGATGGTTTCACTGGATTTGTTGTTGATGATGATATTGACCAAAGATTGAGGGAGTTTACCAAGGGAGATATGTTTGATGTTGTGTTTGATGCCACTGGTAATGCTCAATCTATGGAGAAGGGTCTCAATTACACCGCTCACGGAGGAGCTTGCGTTTTTGTTAGTGTTGTGAAAGATATTATAAAATTTTCAGATCCATTTTTTCACGCACGAGAAATGCAGATTATTGGTAGTAGGAACGCTACACGAGTGGATTTTGAGAATGTCATTGACAAAATACATTCCGGAAAAATTCCAAGCTCGGAATTAAATTCACATAATATAGACTTGTTTGATTTGCCGAAGCAACTTCCGACTTGGATAGAAGACGGTGGTGGTTTAGTAAAGGCAATTGCACATCTGTAGGCGTAGTCTTTTTGATTTATAACAAACCGAGTAGATTTTTTTAGATGAAAAATCAGTTGTGCAATAACATTATCAGCAGGTTAGGTAATAACGTCCAATTACCGGGCTATGATCGATCTCAGTTAGAAGTTGGTATAGTGCACCTAGGACCGGGAGCATTTCACAGAGCACATCAAGCGGTGTATACCGACGATTTGTTAAGGCTAAACTACAAAAACTGGGGAATCTGCGCGGTTTCCCTCAATAGTGCGCGTTTTAGGGATAATGTAAAAAAACAAGACAATCTCTATACGCTAGCCATAAGAGATATTGATCCTAAACTTCGAATTATTGGCTCCATTATTGATGTTTTATTTGCGCCAGAAAGTCCTGAAGCTGTCATTTCAAGGCTATCAGAAAGTAATGTGAAAGTTGTGACTCTTACGATTACTGAAAAGGGGTATTGTTTATCGCCGAATAATCGTTTAGATTTTGAGAATTCGGCCATAAAGTTTGATTTGGAGCATCCTGACACGCCAAAAACTGCAATCGGATACCTTTCAGCTGGTTTGCGCAAGCGCTATCGNGAGAATCTCGATCCTTTTGTTTTGGTTAGTTGCGACAACCTCATGGATAATGGTGTTGTCTTAAAACAAGCGGTCGTAGATTTTTCCTNTGAAATTGACCAAGATCTGGCAANCTGGATTTCATATANTGTCTTTTCACCNCGTACNATGGTGGANAGCATNACGCCCACAACCAATCAAGCNCTGATAAAAAGTGTNGAGAATGATCTGGGATTTGTCGATAAGTGGCCGGTGCAGAGAGANANTTTTTCCCAATGGATCTTTGAGGATGTGCCTGGAATGGTNCTTCCTCCCTGGGACTCTGTTGGCGCGATTTTCGGAGCAGATGTTAAAAAATACGAATCTTGTAAACTAAAAATTCTTAATGGTTTGCACTCTAGTATTGCTTTTGTAGGGCTGATTTCGGGTTTTGAGACTGTAGCTGAAGCATTAGAGAATAAACCGATAAGTGATTATGTTCAAAAGTTGTTGGATTTGGAAATAATTCCCTCCTTGGCGGCACCAGAGGGCCTAGATGTTCAAACATACTCAACCGCTATACTGCAGCGCTTTAAAAACACTCAAATCCATCATTTTTTGTCTCAAATTGCTTGGGACAGTAGTAAAAAAATTCCAGTTCGTATTTTAGACACCTTACAAGACAATTATCGTTTGGAAAATCCTTGTGACGGTCTTTGTCTGGCAATATCTTCTTGGATGATTCTGATTGAACTTATGATATCTAGTGATGTTCCGATCGTGGACCCTATCGAGGATGAGCTGAGGGCTATCGTTCTAACAACACCACAGAACGGAGAGCAAGTTGATGCATTTTTGGCTCTAGAGCAAGTCTTCCCTAAATACTTGGTTGATAACTCATCATTTAGGCACGCAGTTCTGAGGTATTTCCTCGAACTTAAGGAAGATCCCTTGTCAACATTAAAAAAATATAATTGCACTTAGCATGATTTCCTGTACTGGATCAGGCGGAGAGGCTCTGATAAGCCTTTTTCTTGCTGTAAATCTAGCAAACAAGTTTAAAGCAGTTTTAACAGTCAATTAATCTGTAGAATTTCTTGGCATTAGAGCCAAAAATTTTATCTCGGGAATTTTTAAAATGCATTGCTAGATATTGCTCGAGCAAATTTTTGACTTCATTATATTTTGCTGCAACAAGACAAACGGGCCAGTCAGAGCCATACATGACTCTATTCTCGCCAAAACATGTAATTGTGTGTTCAATGAATGGAAAGATAATCTCTGGAGTCCAGTTTGCCCAATCAGCCTCAGTTACCATTCCTGAAAGTTTGCAGTAGACGTGCTTATGAAGTGCGATGGCTTTTATATTTTGAATCCAATCTCGGTCTGGTTTAGCTTTTATGTTTGGCTTGGCTATGTGGTCAATCACAAGACGCATTTCAGGAAGTTGATCCAGCAGTTTTCTGACAGACTTTAGCTGATTTTCATAAACTAAAATTTCATAGCAATAGTCATGTTCACTTAATATTTTTATCCCTCTAATGAAGTCAGGGTGAAGCATAAAATCATCTTCCTCTCCCTGAAGCACATGACGAAAACCTTTCAACTTATGATGTTGATGCTTTTGTTCCAGAAATTCATGCAGATTAACACTACACACATCTACCCAACCAACAACACCTTTTATGATGTTAAACTCATCGCTTAACTTTAGAAGCCAGTCGGTCTCTGCATAAGACTGTCTGGCTTGAACGGCAATACACCCCCCGATCTTTGCGTTGGTTAGAACATTGGAGAACTCCTCAGGTAAATAGTTCCGCTTGAGCAACGACATTGATCCATCAATCCAATCATATTCCGAAGGGTTGTATATCCAGAAATGATTGTGTGTATCAATATCCATGTCTGATGTCCTAACTATTCTTTATTAATACTACGTCTTGGATGAGTCGCATAGTGTTTATATTTTTCCGCATAGGATGCGTAACTCTCCTCGGGCTCATCATTTTTAAGAGGGTCGCCTACCAGAATTTTTAGTTGCTCTAACTCTGACATTAACGTAGTTATAATATCAAAATTTTCAGGGTTATTAGAAATATCATTCATCTCATTGGGGTCTACACGTAGGTCAAATAACTGATATTTCTCCAGCATAGGATAGTAAATTAGCTTGTGACTTTCAGTTCTGACCATCCTCTGGAAGTGTTTATAAGATCCGTAAATCACGTCATGGACGGTGTTTTTTTCTTCACGCAGTAGTGGAACAATACTTTTGCTATCCACCGTGTTTGGTATTTCAACGCCAGCTAACTCAAGTACTGTTGGTAATACACTGTGTATGTAGAACATGCCTGTCTTCTTTTCGCCGCGTTTTATATCGGGCCCTGTTATTATAAAAGGAACGCGAACGCTATGATCATACTGATTTTGCTTTCCCAGGAGACCGTGTTGGCCGTTAGCTATACCATTATCTGACGTGAAAATTATATAAGTATTGTCGCGAAACCCTGTGGTGTCTAGTGCATCCAGCAGTCTTCCGACTTGTGCATCTAGGTGGGATATGACCGCATAATATTGTGCAATATACCACTTAATCGACGATTCAGTCCTCGGAAATGCCAAGAGAACTTCATCTCGAATGTTATGGTCACCCTCATCAAAAGGATGTTCAGGCAACATGTTTGGGGGGATGGGAATATTTTCAGGAGGATACATGTTAATGAACTCGGGAGGTGCTTGCCGTGGATCATGAGGTGTTAGAAAAGATAGATATATAAAGAATGGTTTCGAATTACGACGCTCTTTTGATTCTAAATATCCTATGGCGGCATCTGCAAATAGCTCACTGCTGAGCTTCATCTCTCTTCGCTGCTGAAAATTCTGGGGATTTTGATCATTCCCGTCGTAGTCTGCAACAAGTGGACTATACTGCCCCCCCCTCTCTTCAAAAGACATGCCCGTTCGGACTGGCATAAAAATTGACTTACCAAGAGAAAAACTTCGTCTTAATGACTCCTCATCGATATGCCACTTTCCAGTAATAAAAGTCTCGTAACCTTCTTCTTGTAATATTTCTCCCATCATTTTCGATCTAAACTGATCGTTTTTTGCAGTTTTCGGGCCATATCCTGTTCTGTGCAAATGACGTCCGGTATTAATCATTTTTCTGCTGGGTGCGCATACCGCCCCTGACCAAGACCCCTGATTAAACACGTGTGTAAAGCTGGTCCCCTCCTTTACAAGGCTGTCAATGTGGGGTGTGTTTATATCGTAATTTCCTAATGCTCTGATTGTATCTACAGTTTGGTCATCAGTGAGCACAAAAATAAAGTTAGGAGGGTTAGCAGTCTGATTCTGCCGAACATTGACTGAACAGTTCAATAGCGTTAGGACTGAAATTGTCACTAAAAATGACTTTTTTAATGAATTAAGCTTTTTTTTTGAACAGGAAATTTTCATTTTTTTTAAATCCTAGATATGGTGCATTGTATAATGTTTACTATTAATAAAATTCATGTTGTTAGTTTACGGTGTCAGAAAGCAAATTCAATAATTATTACAAAGGATCATATCGGATATGAGATTTTGGTTATGCATGATTTGGATCTTATTATTCTCTGTACCTAGTTTTTGTCAGCAGGTGAGACACATCCCAAAATCAGTTATCAAGGATAAGTTACATGGTTTTTGGGTTGGACAGATGCTAGGTAATTTTATAGGAAGACCATTCGAGCATCGATATGTCGAAACGCCCATGCCTATCCTGGTAACAAAAATTTACTCTTTTGAAGATGCATTAGAGAGGGATTTATTGGCCAACGATAATCATGCAGGGGGATATATTCCAATTTTGGCGGGTGTTTTAGATGGTGCATTTAGTGATGACGATACCGATATTGAAATTGTTACTCTTCATGCAGTTGAAAAATATGGATTAACTCTCACTTATGAGGAAATCACAGAGGCTTGGACAACACATATTAACGGATTTATTTGGGCGGCAAACAGAGAAGCAAGGACATTAATGGATTCAGGCATCATTCCGCCGGACACTGGGAAAAGAAAATTTAACAAGCATTGGTATAAAATTGACGCTCAATTAACTAACGAAATTTGGAGCGCTTTCTTTCCCGGAATGATTTCTCATGCCACAGAACGGGCTGAATGGGGTGCTTTAATAACCAACGATGGTTGGGCAATTCATCCCACCATTGTATATTCCGCGATGATAAGCGCGGCCTTTTTCGAGAGTGACGTTCGTGCTCTTGTCAATATAGGTTTGGATGCGATTCCTACAGATAGTCCGGTTGCGATGGGCATCGGAGACCTTCTTGAATGGCATTATGTTCATAGTGATTGGCGAAAAACGAGGAAGTTGCTCCATGAGAAGTATTACCAATTTCAAACTTCTGAGTACTCATTGCCTGCGCACCCAGTCTCAGCGTTAATTAATGGTTTAAGTGGTATTATGGCCATTCTTTATGGAGAAGGAGATTTTATGAAAACTGTCTCCATCGCTACATCAGCTGGATATGATTGTGATAATCAAGCTGCCACATCAGGAGGCCTGTTGGGGGTCATGAGTGGAATTACTGGAATGAGCTCTCAGGTAATAGGATTAACAAAAACTCTGCCAAAGTGGAAGTCGTGGGATAGCCCTTTCAATGACACATATGTAAATATTACCAGAGATCAATTGCCCTCAAGAATGAAAATTTCTTCGATTGTTGATCGAACTGTTAATATTGCAGAAAAAGCAATTGTTAGAAATGGTGGAAGGATAAGTACACAAAATGGTCGTGTGTTTTATAGAATTGTTTCAGACGTCCCCTATAAGGATATCTAGCGGCTACTGAAGTATAGATATTCGGGGGGGCTATAATTAACTATAACTCTGATAATTTTATGCCTTGAGTACCTCGAAAAAAATCGGAAAAAGACCCTATTGGATCGTCATTTCGAAGGGGGTCACCAACTAAGACCTTCAGTCGTTCAAGTTCCAAAAATAGATCATCGATAAGTTCGCCACTTTCAGGGTTATTCTCGATGCTGTTTATTTCAAAAGGGTCGCTATACAAATCAAATAGTTGAGTTTTTTGTATGACCGGATAGTGTATGAGTTTGTATCTTTTTGACCGAACCATTCTTTGAAAATGCTTGTATCCCCCATAAATAAATTCATAACTTTGCTCGTCATCACTCTCGATTAACGAGACGATGCTTTTAGCATCGACAGTATCGGGAACCGGTAATCCGGCAAGTTCGAGAATGGTCGGAAAGACACTATTAATATAAAACATCCCAGTTTTCCTGACATTCTTTTGAACTGTGGGTCCTTTAATGATGAATGGTACTCTGACACTATGATCATACTGATTTTGCTTTCCAAGCAGTCCATGCTGGCCTGAAGCGAGCCCATTGTCTGAAGTAAAGATGACATAGGTATTTTTCGCATATTTGGACGTGTTTAAAAAGTTCATTAACCTACCTATCTCAAAATCAAGATGGGTTATCATTGCGTAATATTTTAAGAGATTTTCTTTAATTTGGGCTGGCACCCTTGGAAAAGGTAACAACACTTCGTCTCGTACCGTCCAGTCGCCTTGATCAAAAGGATGTTTTGGTCGGAAATTCTCGGGGAGTTGGATTTTGCGTTTTGAGTAAAACTGCTCAAACTGTTTCGGTGATTGATGGGGATCATGTGGTGCTAGGAAGGAAAGATACAGAAAAAATGGCTGATTATTCCTTTTCCGTTTTTCTGTGAGGTAATCGAGCGCCGCGTCAGTGAGCAAGGTAGTGCTATGTGTCGTTGTAGAAAATACAAAAGGTGGTGTCAAGCGTGCAGACGATTCAGTGTATTCAGCCACGAGGGGAGCGAAATGAACTCCTTCCCCTTTATTGGACGAATAGGGTTGATATATCTTTGAACCAAACGAAAAACTCTTCTTAAGTGCTTCTGGATTTCGCTTTCGACCCTCCTCAAGATGCCACTTTCCGGTTATAAATGTTTCATACCCATGGAGCTGTAAAACCTCACCAAGCAACGGAAACTCGAGCAGCTTTGCTTGTGCATGTTTTTTACCGAAACCGGTCCTAAAAAGATGTCTGCCAGTATGGATCATTGCCCTACTGGGTGCGCAGACAGCTACAGACCAAGAACCCTGATTGAATACGTGCGTAAAACTCATTCCATTTACAGCGAGTCTATCTAAATTGGGAGTTTCTATTGAATTGTTTCCAAGAGTATTGATTGAGTGATATGTTTGATCGTCGGTAAGAATAAAAATAAAGTTTGGCTTATTTTCTTCCACGTTGGATTCGATTGAGGGCCAACATTTAGAGCTACCAAAAGCGATGACAAGTGAGAGAGTTGCCATCATACAACGAGTGGTTTGGCGAGAGAGGTTAAAAAATTGACTTATATCCATCTGGAAGTGAAGATCTTTTTGGAAAAATATTGTTTACTATAAATAAAAAGCAGTATGATCTCCAAATAATATGCACTAAACAAAAAATGACGTTCATTTTTTTTATTAAGTTGGCTTTATAATTTTCCTTACAACACTATTCAGGCGCGAGGATTAGTACTTACTATGATAAATAATTTTGAGTCTAGAGAAAAATTTTTTTCCTTGCTAAACATATCAAATAGCAAGTTATTGAGCGTAGGTATTTTGGTAACCAGCATCACTCTGACCGGTTGTTTATCGGAAAATACTAGCAAAAGTGGAGTTGAAAAAAGAGATTCTGATAAAGAATTTGAACCTACTATTGAGTCATTGAAAAATTATGTGGTTCCAGATTGGTTTCGCGATGCGAAACTTGGTATTTACCTGCACTGGGGGGTGTATTCTGTTGCTGAGCAGGGGGAATGGTACCCAAGAGATCTTTATCGAGAGGGTCAGACTGAATACCTACACCACCTCAAGACTTATGGACATCCTTCAGAATTCGGTTATAAAGATCTTATTCCACTTTGGAAAGCAGAGAATTTTGATCCGGATAAATTGGTGAAACTGTTTAAAAAGGCAGGAGCTCGTTACTTCACGCCAGTAGCAGTTCACCATGACAATTTTGATTTATGGGACTCAAAACATCATCAGTGGAACGCAGTGAACATGGGACCTAAGAAAGATATTATCGGGATGTGGCGTAAGGCAACGTTGGATAATGGATTAAGATTTGGCGTCACTACTCATCTCTCACGAAGTTATAGTTGGCTGAATACCGCCAAGGGTTCGGATTCAACTGGACCTTTTAAAGGTGTGCCCTATGATGGAAACAACCCGGAATTTGAGTCTTTCTATCATCAAAAGCATGATGATACACATTTCGATTCACCAGAAAGCCCCCCAAAAGAGTGGAAGGAGAACTGGAAGCGGCGAATGATTGATCTGATTGACAATTATCAGCCAGATTTATTGTATTTTGATTGTGCGATTCCGTTTAAAGGTGAGGATGCAGGGCAAACTGGTATGGAAGTTATAGCCCATCATTACAATACAAATATTAGAAATCATGGTGGGTCACTTGAAGGCGTTATGGCGATAAAACCTCGACCTTGGCAAGGAGTGTATATTGACGGGGTAGCTACGATGGACATTGAAAGGGGGAAAGCTAGCCACATTATTGATACCCCTTGGCAAACTGACGATTCGGTAGCTCCTTGGGACTGGGGTTATCGCAAAAATGATTGGCTCCATGTTGAGTCTGGTGAGATTCGTACTGTCGAATACATGGATGCTAATATGGTAATTGATAAGTTTCTAGATATCGTCAGTAAAAATGGAAATTTACTTTTGAACGTTTTAATAAGGGCTGACGGTACGCTCGACGAAAAGACTATTGTTTTGCTCGAACAGATGGGTGAATGGCTCGACCAAAATGGCGAAGCGATTTATGGATCTCGTCCTTGGCATGTTTTTGGTGAAATGTTCGGTAAAGGAAAAGTTAATGAGTTTGATATGCATGCAAATCGTTCTCCATTTACTTCAAGAGATGTCAGGTATACGACGAACAACGATAATTTGTACGCCATGGTTATGGACTGGCCCGGGCCTGATAAAAAAGTAAGGCTTCAACATGTAACGCCAACATACGCTGTGATTAAACCTGTAAAATCAGTGCAAATCTTAGGGTACGATGGTGAGGTTTCCTGGGAGCAGACAGGAAGGGGACTTTATGTGACTATGCCTGAAACGCCGCCGAACGATATCGCGATCGCCATCAAAATCGGCTTTTAGGATAATTTTTATGAAGCAACGACAAATCTGCATGGCTCTTGACTTAAAAGATGATCCGAGGTTAATCGAGGAATATAAAAACTTCCACCTTCCGGAGAATATTTGGCCAGAAATTCCGGAAAGTATCCGCTCGGCAGGGGTACGAGATATGCAGATCTTTTTAGTGGAGAACCATCTCTTTATGATTATGGATGTCGAAAATGATTTTGACGCTAAGAAAAAAGAAGAGCTTGATGCCAGAAATCCGGTTGTTCAACGCTGGGAAAAATTAATGTGGACTTATCAGCAAGCTCTGCCCTCAGCTAAACCCGGTCAGAAATGGGTACAACTGGAGCGCATTTTTCAGTTATCTAACAGCAGTGATTCATAAGGGGCTAAATAAAAAAACGGGAAACACTGAGTAGTGGAGTAAAAATATGACTGAAGCAAACGGAAAAGTAAGTAAATCAAACCAAATCGAGACTGATATCCTCGTTTCGCGTGATGTGCTGATTCCCTTTATTTTGATAACCTCTTGTTTTGCTTTGTGGGGTTTTGCTAACGATATTACCAATCCCATGGTCGCAGCATTTCAGAAGATTTTTCTCACAGGAGCCACTGAGGCAACTCTTATTCAAGTGGCTTTCTACGGTGGTTATGGCGCCATGGCCCTTCCCGCAGCTATGTTTATTCGCCGTTATACCTACAAGTCAGGAATATTAGTAGGACTCGGTTTGTATGCGGTCGGTGGATTACTGTTCATTCCGGCAAGCAGCATGGGTCAATTTTGGCCATTTCTAATTGCATATTTTGTAATCACATGCGGACTCTCATTTTTAGAAACTACCGCTAATCCATATATCTTATCCATGGGGTCGTCAGAAACTGCAACAAGACGTCTCAATCTCGCCCAAGCATTTAACCCTATCGGTTCTCTGGTAGGAATGTTCGTTGCCAGCCAGTTTATTCTTGCGCAACTAAACGAAAAAACTAAAGATGAGCGGGCGCTGATGGAGCCGGCAAATTTTGAGTTGATTAAGGCGCAGGACTTAGAAATTGTCAGTAGTCCGTATGTGTTAATCAGTTTGGTGATAGCAATTGTATTTATTATGATAGCTCTCAGAGCGATGCCTGAACCCGACAAAGATGGTGAAGAAGATATCTCCCTCAAAGCCACTTTCAAGCGTTTGGCATTGAATAGGATTTACATTGAGGGAGTAATTGCTCAGATGTTTTATGTGGGCGCTCAAATTATGTGTTGGACGTTTATAATCCATTACGGCACTGCAGTATTTGTTGCAGACGGGATGCCTGAAAAGGATGCACAAGTGTTGTCGCAACAGTATAACATCCTTGCTATGGGTCTATTCTGTGCAAGTAGGTTTATTTGTACGTTTCTTCTGAGATATTTTGTTCCCGGCATGTTACTAATGTGTCTTGCAGCTGGCGGAATGGTCTTGACACTGGGTATCATATTTTTAGGTGGAATATCCGGACTGTATTGTCTTGTGGGAGTTTCTGCTTGCATGTCCCTCATGTTTCCTACTATTTATGGGATTGCTCTCAAAGGTATTCAGGGAGATGATGCAAAAATTGCTGCAGCAGGGCTCATAATGGCGATCGTCGGAGGTACTTTTTTACCCATGCTTCAGGCCACTGTCATTGATAATTGGACTTTTGAGTTTGTCACTTCGATACAAGCTTCATTTATTTTGCCGTTAATTTGCTTTTTGGTTATCGCAAATTATGGTCGTAGAACGCTGAAAAATAATCCACTGTAGAGCATGTGATCTGCGAGAATTTACAGATGTTTAGGAAATCTACTACACAGCATTATTATTATGTTTTGCAGTGGGAAATGACTGTAATCGTATTTTTACTAGGGATCCTGTTTGCTGGAGATGTGGTTCATGCATTAACTTCTGATACCGATTTGTATTTTGTTTCCGTAGACGGGGAAGATGATCTTGATACGAATAGGGGGTCTAAAGGCAAACCTTACAGGACCCTTGAGTATGCTTTAAACCGAGTCAAACCTGGTGGCGCAATTATACTTAGGGGAGGCGTCTATCATGAAGAAATTCGTCGAAAGAATCTCTCAGATATCTCTATCATCTCATACCCTGGAGAGCGAGTTATATTTGATGGAACGGTAGCCTTGGATTCAATCGCTAAAGGAGATTGGGAAAAAGTAGCAAAATCAGTTTTTAGGAGAAAGATAGACCGCGATGTTTGGCAACTTTTCGTCGATGGCAAACAACTAGTGAATGCCCGCTGGCCTAATGCCTCTTTCTCAGATGGGTCCGTGTTCAGTAAAAAAGGATGGGCGTTGGCAGGTCCTGAGAATTCTGTGAATGGAAGTGCACAGAATGACCCTGAAGTTATGGATTTAGCGAAAAGTGGATTAAACATTGAGAATGCGATTTTAATAGCAAATTTTGGCGGATGGGAAACTTGGACGAGGCGAGTGACTGAGCACAAGGATGGATCAAATCATTTTAAATTTGACAAGGTCCCTCATTTTAAAAATAAACCTTGGAATCCTTTAAATTATTTTGTTGAAGGTAAGTTACAGTTCCTCGACAGACCAGACGAGTGGTTTTTTGATGCTGAAGAAAAATTTATTTATGTTTTTTCGATCCAAGTGCCAAAAGGAAATTACTTTGGAAAAGTGCAATCCTATGCGATAGATGGTGAGAATTGGAAAAACGTAAAAGTAGCGGGACTCAATTTCTTTGCAACAACCATGAAATGTGAGCGGTGCGATGATCTTGTGCTGGCAGACATGAATTTTCACCATGCTTCGGCGTCAAAACGTGCTTTGGGGTTACAGTCGACCATTGCTGACTTAACGAAATTTACGTCCTCAAAAGAATCAAGTGGACTGATATTATCGAATTGCAACATAAATAACACAGATTCTCAGGCTTTGATTATTGAGGCAAATAAGGCTCTCATCAAGAATTGTCTATTCTATAATATCGATTACGCTGTGACTGAATCATACGTTCATGGCGAGTCCATCCATTTAAAAGGCGTTGGAAATATTTTCAGTTCAAATACCATTTTTAGCGCGGGGGCATCATCTGCTCTGTCCGGGGCAGGATGGTTTATTGCGGAATTGAATCACATCTACAACACTGGTTTTGCTCAAAGTGATGGAGCCATGATTCACGTAAGGATACCCTCTCAAACGGGGGCAATAATAAGATATAACTGGTGTCATGATTCGCCAGATAAATATGGAATTCGTTTCGATTCGCCCATTCCTCCGACTCGGTGGGGTAATGGTGGGATGATCCATCATAATGTTGTGTGGAATGCAAAGGGAATTAACGTCAAGGGAGAGCGCCATAAAGTTTTTCATAACCTTGCTTTCGATAATCAGGGTTCAGATATAAGAATATTAGACGATACCAAATTAAATGGCGGAGGGAACAAAGGAACCAAAACCCAAAACAATGTTGCAGATTCAATCTCTGGAGAAAGAAATAGACAGTCTCTGATACCGGGAATTTCATTGACGAATTATTCGAATCCTATTTTCGACCAATCCATTAAAGACCAATTGGTTAATGCTGACAGTCAAGATTTCAGGCCAGTAAGAGGATCGAAACTCGTATCCGCAGGGCAAAATATTCTTGAGTTAAATGGAAACAGCGGTGGAATTGCGGTCGATCTTGGTCCTTATCAAAAAGATTCATCACAATATTGGATACCGGGAAGGCGCTTAATCAAAACCTCTATGCCAATTCCTAAAGATGGAGGGTCATTTGCATCCGATAATACACTAATTTGGCAGAATGCTTTCAATGCGACTGAACACCACCTTTATTTTGGTTCTGATCGCACAGACGTGACAAATGCTGATAAAACTAAACGAGAGTTTCAAGGGGTTTTTTTAAAAGATAATGTTTACCGACAAAAAAAACTTGAGGAGAGGGTTTATTTTTGGAGGGTTGATGCGGTTATTGGGGGTAGATTAGTGAAAGGTGATGTTTGGTCTGTAGAAAAGAAGGGGGTCTAAGACATAGCTTATCCTCCACTATAGACTTACGTTCAGAGATTGTTAATTGGTGTTTTGAATTTTCTCTCTGAGCTCATTAATTTTAACAAATCTTTTATTATTGATTTTCCGAGTAACTCTGAGCTGTAATTTACTCGCTCAGCCCATGGGCCGACCTTAACAAAGTAACTTGGCCCGTATCAAGATGATTGTTCAAGCTTATTAATGCGCCGTTTGCATCTCTGGCTAGTATTTTTTTAATCAGATCTATGTGCTCATCAACCGCATTAAGATTTCTAGCTTGCTCATCTGCCTTGTCCCACTGGTAATGATAATGACACACGAATGAGACGACATTAAAGAACTGGCGCACAAACCTATTCTCCGCACCATCTTGTATTGCTAGGTGAAGCTTCCGATCTAAAGGAGGTAACATCAAGAACATATCTGGGTTTTTCTGTAAATTTTCATGCTCCTTTAAGAGGGAGTTAAATTTGTTTTGGATATTTTGTTGCTCGGTTTTTAGCATTAACTTTCTGAGTGCGTTCACTTCGAGAATACGACGAAATTCCGAGAGCTCTTTTGCGAATGCTTCATCAAACTTCACCATTTGCCATTGCGCTCGAGGTTTTTTTTCTATTAAACCAGTGTGGGCAAAACGGATCATAAATTCTCTAACCGTTATGGTATTGCAATGTGATTTTTTAGCTAGGTCGAGCTCAGAAAACTTATCGCCTGGAAGAAGTTTTCCCGAGTGGATAAGACTTAAAAAATACTTTTCTATCAAGACTTCTTTAGAGGAGGCTGTGTCACTTAAATCAAAGTAATTATGTTTTTTGGGTTCGACCAAGATCCGTTTAGAAGATTTATCGATTTGAATGATTCCCCCAGTGTGGAGTTCTTGGAGTACATTACGAACAGTGGTTCGGCTCACGCCTAAAAGCTTTGATATGGCTGAATCGTTGGGTAATTTTTTGTTTTGAGAGTAGCAATCACTTATAAGATCAAGACACTCATTGGTTGTTTTTCTGATTAAATAACTCATTTTAGACATTATTGTCACTACTCTATTTTTGTTAGCGCTGAGCGAAATATTTTCTACTTTTTTATTTTACATTTTAATAATCGGTTGGCCCTTTTAGATATTGGTCGATGTCTAATCGCACTTTTGTTTTATAAAGATAACACAAAGTTTGTATAGAGCACGTTATTAAAAACTCGAGTTTATTTTTTTTGAAAGTCACTTTTTAATGTCAAATAATTTCGTCTATCTCATTACAAAAGCCCCCAATAACTTTTGAGCATTGAAAAAGCCAAGTCAATAGTTATTATTGGCCGCGCTAATTTTTTTTAAATTTTATCTCAAGAGTCTTGGCCTAAGAATTGATTCATTTTTCCGGATTATTTGCAATGGAGGAAAGTATTACTAAAACAGTGTTACATTCGTAAAATATCCAAATAGTAATTGACTGGCAAAGCCAAATGAAAGGACTAAGGTTGCATGAACATTTGTTAAAATATATAAAAATATGTCAACAGGACGGTCAATACATTCCCTAACATCATCCAATGCCGAAATCCTTGAATCTAAGTTTTTAATTCACAAGTTTTGATTTGATTGATTCTCTGTGTTGTTGACTGACAAATGTTACAACCTATTTAAGTGGTATAAATGCTGTCAAACTATTGGTCGTTTTGAAATGGCTTTTTGATATGAAAAAAGAGTCGGATAGACTTTGGTTTTTCGAAATACAGTTGTAAAAGGATCGAACGTGCAGTTTGGTAGCCACGGCTGGACTCGAATCAGCGATTCTAGCATCAAGAACGCGATCTGGAAGACCCGGAAACCTCTGCCAACAAAGCTGTCTGGGCGCCCGTCGCACCCTTTGCCGCCAGCAGCGCCATCAAAACACCCTCACGTCCCCGCAAGTAAGAGTAGATGCCGATCTACCACAATGATCTATGACGAGAAGGTGGTTTGCCTTGGCGAAAACAATTTTAAAGAGAAGGAGATTTTTTGAATGGTTGGGCTTTTCGACCACTGGCCCGAGTTTAGGGGCGGTAGCCGTAAGCAAAGAAAAAATTAGCATTGGAGGCAACCAGGAACAGTCAGAATTGACAAGCTCCACGAGGCTCACGTGAACCTCGATGGACGGTCGAAGTTAATTCTTATTTGATTCTTGCGTCACCAGCTGAAGACGTTCCGTCAATTCTTTGACTCCGCCGATGGTAAAACGAGCTCAGGGGGAATTTGAGGCTCTGCAAGCTCGCAAACTACTTCCATCTTGTTTCGACTCAATTAATATCGTTAGCGCAGAAAGTTAGGCTTGAACTCTGTACGTATTGTAAAATTAACTTAGTTTGGTGTAGCTCGTAAACTGAATTCACTTTGCAGAACAACACCATCATTTACGATCCGTTCCATATCGGCCAGGGTGTCGGATCTAACGCGAGCATAAATCGTGCGACAGAATCACTTGCGTCATCCCGCCTGTATTCAATGTCCTAAGACGCACTACTCAATCGCGTTCTTCTGGAAGTCCACTTGGCACAATGAAATTTCGATTTTCGTGAGGCATCGCAAATGTCTAATATTTTAATTTCTCGATCTGAAGTCTGCTGAGATCCACCGACAGCAGCCACCGGTTAATTAGGAGCATCTACATTGCCGTTAGCAAAAACGTAGTCAATCGTAAACATTAACTATTGGTATGAGCTTAAAGCCGTGAGGTGTCCTCTGCTAACCTTTTTATCTTTATGTGGTCAAAAATTGTATAATATAACAATGTTTTTAAAGCCGTCATTGAGACGGATAAGCATTATTGGCGACGTTTTGTTATTTTTGGTTTGGGGGTCAATTGAAAAAATTACTAGTGTTGGGCGGAACAGGTTTTATCGGTAAGGAGCTCGTAAAGTCTCTAAGGCTGCGTGGTGACGTGCGGTTGATGATGCTCATTAGGGCAAGAGTTAGCTATTTCGATTTGGAGGATATTGATACTATAACGGGTGATCTCGGTTCCTTTGACCTCAAACAAGTACACCGATTCAAGCCGGACGTTATTATCCACTTGGCGCGCTTGAGCGGTCGAGGACGAATGGGGAGGAATCTTGCGTCAAAAAGGGGCGAGACGGCAAATCGACGCATAATTAATTGGCTGGAGCGCGAGCTTCCTAAAACGAGAGTCGTTTACGTGTCAGGAAGCCTCGTTTATGGCAACAGCACTTCATCCTTGAGTGAATCCGCCCCCTTGAATCCCACAGGCTTCGCCAGAGAATATTTGAGAGCAGAAATGCCGTGGGTCGAAGCACAGTCAAACAAAACACTAGACATTTGCATCGCTAGGCCAGCGTGGATTCTCGGCTCCGGATCTTGGTTTTACTCTAGCTTCGTGAGGCCAGCACTCCGAGATTCTGCAGTACCGATATACGGTTCAGGCGAGAATGTTATGAGCCTGATTGACGTTCGTGACTGCGCAGCCTTGATTGCTCGCGCAGGACTTTGGGATTATGGAATTAAGGCAATAAATTTGGTCGGTCCAACTACAGATATCACACAGAATAAGTTCGTTAAGCTTATCTCAGAGCGAATGGAGCTCCCGACGACGCGAATATGCAAGGATTTCAGGAGAGGCTTGTTTTCTGACAGAGCTAGTTGGGAGTCCCTGACATCCTCAATCCCTATTTATAGTGGTCACGAATCTTTTTATTCCGGATTCCAGTATATGGCCGAGACTATAGAAGATAGTATTGAGCACCACCTGAGGATTGAGCGTCTCTGATGAACGCGTGGCGTTCTGACACACAAAAGCTGGCTAGCTACTTGTGCTACCTAGGCATCTTCAACAGCGGTCTTTCAGAGGATGATATCTTGAAAAAATGCCATTGGGGGAAAAAGACTACGTTAACTCAAAATCTGGTTGACCTTGAAACCGCGGGGGCAATCAAGAAAGTCAAAAACTCCTATTTTGTAACTTCTGTTGATCCGAATTTGTTAGGCGTACCAATGAATGTGCGCGCTTCTAATTCTGAAAAGTTAATAAAACTAGGAGAGCCGTTCTACAGATTTCTTCAGAGCACGGGTTGTGTGATGCTAATAGCCATATCAGGGTCAGCCTCCCACGCCAACGTTGTAAATACCGAAGAAAAAGAAGCAGATCTCGACATTTTTTTGGTTTGTAAACCGGCTACCATGCAGATCATGCGAATGATTTATGCCCTTTATGTTCGCTTTATAAAAATTGCCAAGCTTTTCGGGCGTGCCGACTATCCCAGATTCTGCGTTAATACCTTGATGGATTTTGAGTCTTTGCAGGTGCAAAACTGTTCAATTTTTACAGCATTCGATCTTCTAAACCTACGAATAATAACGGGCGAGCAAACCTTCAACCTCCTTAAAAGGAAGAATGCTTGGACGCAGAAATATTTCAGCTCCAACGTAGCGACCGACCGAGAGTGCGAAGATGCCGAACCTGCCGCCTCACCCGCAACACGTTTCGTTAATTGGATTGTCTTTTTGATCTTAGCATTGAGGTCCACAGTACTCGCCCCATTTCGAGGCAATGATATGGAGAGCATTTCATTTTCAACCGCTTACGCACGTAATAAGAGTTGGTGTCTGTATCATCAAAACCATTTGGGAGGTGGCCATCAGTCAGCGATCGCAAGACGATTCGCACAAATTTACACGGAGAATTTTGAGGAAGATCCGGAACTATACGAATTTTTATTTCGGGGTACCATTGAGCGAGGCACTTGGGAAAAAAACAAAGACAGCTCTAAGCCACACATCGAGATAGAGAAGGCGGATTCGCACCTTGGATATAGATAAATATCACGCCGCGGTCGAAGTCTACTATGACCGAGACGCAGGAGATTTTGAAGAAAGGTATTGGTCGAACCCAGTGCTTCAACGAATAAGACAGTCATTCCGAGAAATTTTGAAGTCTCTCCCTTTTGAGCGCGCGCTCGAAATAGGGTGCGGACCGGGTATTGATCTAGCTCATCTTGCGACGATCTTCCCGGAAAAACAGCTGCACGGTATCGACATTTCTGGTGCAATGGTGAGCCACGCTCAAGCAAAACTGAAAGCAAAAAGTCTTGAAAACGCGCGAGTTCTGATTGCGACTACGGATGATCTTCCCGCTCTATTCAGTGAAGAACAGTTCGACCTAATATTTGTCTTTTTCGGAGCTTTAAATACCGTGCCTGATCTAGAGGAGGCAACCGAAAAGATTTTTTCTCGTCTATCACGCGACGGGCATCTCTTCGTTTCGTTTGTCAATAAATTATATTTAGCCGAAATTTTCATCCATCTGTTGAAAGGTCGCCCTCGCTCGGCGTTTAGGCGGTTTAGGAGCTCTTGGGGCGGCTATAGCGAGAGTAAATATCTTCAAAGTAAATGCTACTCTCCACGCCAGGTTAGACGTATCTGTGCGCGCTATGCGTTTGAAATTCAGCGTACGGGATTTTCGATACTCTACCCCGCCTGGTACCGAGCCCAATGGGTAGAGAATTTTTCTCGTCTTACTAAAATTCTATGGAAAATTGACCAGATCTTGAATAAGACCTGGCTATGGGGAACCGGAGAGTACATCTCCTTCGTCTATAGGAAGTATTGAAGTTGACACGCCCTCGTTTATTCCATTTCAGAGTGTTTGTCAAAGGTTACATAACGGCAAGGAGAGTCTGAAGCAGACAACTGCGACACGGCCAAAAGTCCCTGAGATCAATAGACACCACGCAAAGCTCAAAGCTAGGTATTCGCTAACTGTGGACATTAAATGTATGCAGATGGAAATACAGCAATAAATACTGTGTGCAAACCGACGAGGGATAGCTTTCGCAGCCTCAGGCCTCACGATTTGCGTCATACTTTTGCTACCAAGCTCAGGCGTAAAGGCGGGGGCCGAGAGACGAGAAAAGACCCCATGGACCATGTCCAGGTACACGTAAAAACACTCTATAACCAGGCCGAAGTATCCTAGCTGTGGTATTGAATGGAGCTGTTTTCAACGGCGATAATGGGCCAGGTTTTTTGCCATTACTCTTAATATCTCCGCAAGGCGATAACAAGCAACAAAGAGGATTTAGCAAAGTGATTGATAGATGTGGTAGCTACGGCTGGACTTGAACCAGCGACCCCAGCATTATGAATGCTGTGCTCTAACCAGCTGAGCTACGTAGCCACTACTTACGGTAAATGTGGAGCTCTTTTTGTCNCAGAATTCTGGACAGCAAGGGTTTAATTGTCAAGCTTCGCTTCCCCCCTCAATTCATACATATACACGTATATTTTAAACGTTGAAGCGGAAACGGATAATGTCTCCATCTTGCACAATGTAGTCCTTTCCCTCAAGTCTCCATCGACCCCTGTCTTTAGCTCCTTGTTCACCATTGCCAAGAATAAAGTCCTCATANCCTACAGTTTCGGCACGAATAAAACCTTTCTCAAAATCGGTATGGATTTTTCCNGCAGCACTGGATGCAGTAGATCCTTTCGGAATGGTCCATGCGCGCACTTCTTTNGGCCCTGCCGTAAAAAACGTATGAAGGCCCAAAAGCGAATAACCAGCTCTGATCACTCGAGCTAGGCCGGGTTCTGTTAATCCCATTTCCAGAAGGAATTCTTCTTTTTCATTTTGCTCTAANTCAGAAATTTCCGATTCCAGTTTATTACAGATTGGTACAACTTCGGCTCCTTCTGATTTTGCTATATCACCAATAGCATCTAAATAAGTATTTTTCTCTAAAGCGTCATCATTTATATTTGCAATATACATTGTTGGTTTAAGTGTAAGGAATTGAAGCGGCTTTAGTAATTTTAATTGCTGCTCGTTTAGTCCCAGACTACGAAGTGGTTGGGCATCATTCAGGTGCGGATGTATCGCCTCAAAAGCAGCAGCGAGAGCCATTGCATCGTTATCTTTACCTTTGACCAGTTTTTNTATGCGGNTCGACGCTTTTTCCATTGTATCTAAATCTGCTAAGGCAAGCTCGGTATTGATGATATCTATGTCATTCTTGGGGTTAATTTTATTATCCACATGGATTACATTTTCGTCATCAAAGCAGCGTACTACGTGAGCGATGGCATCAGTTNCTCTAATATTCGAGAGAAATCGGTTCCCTAANCCCTCTCCATTTGAAGCACCCNCGACAAGACCAGCAATATCAACGAATTCCATGGTCGTCGGTGTCAACTTGTCTGGTTTGATGATTTCAGCGATATTTTTTTGTCTCTGATCTGGAATTGCTACAATGCCGTTATTTGGTTCTATGGTACAAAAAGGGAAATTTTCAGCACCGATCCCGGCCTGAGTTAATGCATTGAAAAGAGTAGATTTGCCAACATTAGGTAAGCCAACTATTCCACAGTTGAACCCCATATTATGACTCCTTTTTGCTTAATTGTTGATCACTATGCAGACCAGTCATCGCCTGGTCCCAGGCACCAGAAATTGCGCATGGCAACCAAGTCAGAATCCTATTGAAATTGACTTCAATCATCTTTTTTTCCTCAGTTGAAGCTTTCTTCAGAACATAATTACTGACTAGTTTGGAGCATCCGGGATGTCCAATGCCTATGCGGATTCGCGCAAAATCGCTGCAGTTATCAAGTCGTTGAATGATATTACGCAGACCGTTGTGACCACCGTGACCCCCACCCAATTTAAATCGCACTACACCCGGTGAGAGATCAAGGTCATCATGTATGATTAATATTTCTGACGGATTAATCTGATAAAAGTTACAAAATAACGCGACGGACTTACCGCTTGAGTTCATGAAGGTGGTTGGCGCGAGTAGGGAGATATCTTGATTTCCAACGACTATCCTTGCGGAATTACCCAGAAATTTACTATCCCGTTTTAGAGGCACCCTAGCACTTTCGGCAATNATTTTGAGAAGATCGTAACCGATGTTGTGTCTGGTTCCTTCATACTCGGCACCAGGGTTGCCTAGTCCAACTATCACCTTGATTGGATTAAACAAACTAAATACACGCAGTCANNTATATCAACAATTCAGAGTTAATTATTTTCGTTCTCTCCCTCACTCGCATCGGATGTAGTGCTGCTCCCCTTTGATTTATTGACCACTGCGACAGGGAGATCGTATTCGGGACCTTGGCTCAGAACCACGCTCTCTACTCCTCTTGGCAAATTTATGTTTGAAATGTGAAGCGTTTCACCAACAGCAATGTTTGAGACATCAATTTCAATATATTCCGGGATATCTTTCGGTAAGCACTTTACTTCAAGTTCGCTCATGGTACGTGAAATCGTCCCACCTTGCTTCCTAACACCAACACACCTGTCCTCGTTTGCAAAGTGTAATGGAATTTTAATGCTAATANAGGTCGATTTGTTTATTCGGAGAAAGTCCATGTGTAAAACAGTAGCTTTAGCCGGGTGCCGCTGAATATCTTTTATGACCACTTCTTCATCTTTGCCATCTATTTTTAAATTAATAATATGAGCATAGAGGGATGCATTTTCTAGAGCTTTCATCACATCTTTNTGAACCAAACTTATAGATTGAGGATCTATTTTTCCGCCATAAATTACTGCTGGGACCTCACCATTTAAACGGCGCATCCGCCTAACCTCTGCTTTTCCGAGCATATTACGATTTCTCGCTGACAGAGCAAAATTACTGGCCATAGCTATTCTCCTAAATTTTTATATTCCAAATTCATCAGCNANCTGACGCATATTTTATACCCATTTAAAGGCGACTNTGTCTCTATTCATCACAAGAACATAGCACTTATTGATTCTTCATTACTAATGCGACGTATTGTTTCTGCAAGAAGGGGACCCAGTGGCAGAACCCTAATGTTATGGCAATTTTTAGCTTCTTCAGTGAGAGGTATGCTATTGGTCACAACTAGTTCATCCAATTTTGATTTTCGAATGTTTTTGACGGCGTTACCGCTCAATACAGCATGAGTTGCATAAGCAACNACACGAGCTGCTCCGTGGTCCTTGAGTGTTTCTGCTGCCTTGCACAGGGTGCCAGCCGTATCCACAATATCATCGATAAGCATGCATGTTTTGTCTGAAACTTC
This sequence comes from Porticoccaceae bacterium, assembly GCA_002720735.1. GTDB lineage: Bacteria > Pseudomonadota > Gammaproteobacteria > Pseudomonadales > Porticoccaceae > TMED48. The sequence continues at coordinate 51,978 of PBJN01000005.1, read as the reverse complement.
ACCAATTAAATTCATTATTTCTGACTGATTGGCTAACGTTCTTCTTTTGTCTATGATCGCCAAGTCACACCTTAATTGTTTAGCAACAGCTCTNGCACGCACTACGCCGCCGATNTCTGGCGATACCACATGAAGACTTGAATAGTTACGTCGCTCAATATCGGCTAGTAGTACTGGAGCGCCATATACGTTATCTACTGTGCAATTGAAGAAGCCTTGGATTTGCTCTGCATGTAAATCAACAGTTAAAACGCGGTCTACGCCGGCATTTGAAAGAATGTCGGCTACCACTTTNGCGCTTATTGGTACTCTTACTGATCTTACCCTTCGGTCTTGACGAGCATAACCAAAATATGGGACTACCGCCGTAATGCGACCAGCTGAAGCACGTCTTAATGCATCAATCATCAAAACCAACTCCATGACATGGCGGTTGGTGGGTGAACATGTGGGCTGAACTACAAAGACATCTTGTCCTCTAACATTCTCGCAGATCTCAACGTTGATTTCTCCATCTGAAAATAAAGACACCACTGCTTTGCTTATGGCAACACCCAGNGATTTCCCNACCTCTTTTGCCAATTCTTTGTTGGCATTTCCCGAGAAAACCATTAGTCTTGACACAGAAACTTTCCTATTTTGCATAACATAAACAGCTTCGGTATTTTTGGCTGGGGCGGGAGGAGTCGAACCTCCGAATGACGGGATCAAAACCCGTTGCCTTAACCACTTGGCGACGCCCCAATTAAATCATCAATGAGCTAAATGATATTCTTTAATTGTTCATGCAGAATAGAGCGGTTTACGCCTTTTGCGACGAGCGATCTCCACCCACTTGGCACTTTTTTTTGCACCCTTTCAGCGCTGACACGGAGTTGAAAACTACAAAACACGCCTGCACCAGTCCCGGTCAAGCGTGGAGCACCAAACGTTTTTAGCCATCTCATCGCTTCTTTCACTTCAATATGCAGAGTTTCTACAACGTCTTGACAATCATTTTTATATGAAAACCCATCGACTAATTCAGTTACATCTAGCGCAGCCATTTTGATCGGTGGGGAGTTTCTTGTCAATTCGGGATGTGAAAATATTCTTCTTGTGGAAATACGTAGGCCTGGCACCACTATCAAATACCAAATTTCAGGTAGTGAAATTGGGTTAAGGATGTCGCCGATACCCTCGGCTGAGGCACTGAACCCTCGCACGAACACAGGCACATCTGCGCCGAGGTTTTTCCCAATATTTGCGAGTTGATTTGTGTTTAGATTGCAATTCCAAAGGACGTTGAGCCCGATTAAAGTAGTCGCTGCGTTACTGCTNCCACCGCCCAGACCGGCTCCAATTGGGATGTTTTTGTGAAGTGATATTTCGCATCCGGACGTGACTCCAGCGGTGGTCTGAAGAATTTTCGCTGCGCGAACTACTAAATTATCTGACGGATTAATTGTATCGTTTTGGAAGTTAAAAAGGATCTTTTTATCTTCNCGGAAATCGAGCGTGATGAAATCGCCAATGTCAAGTAAATGAAATATTGTTTGCAAATTGTGGAATCCGTCACGTCGACGATTTAAGATATTTAAGAAAAGATTCAGTTTCGCAGGGGCTGGTAGCCTGAGAGATCGTTGATAATTTAGCATGCTTAAATTTTTACTTTTGACCATTGTGAAATAATTAGTTTAAATGATTGCTCTTTGTTAGATCCTAAAATTTTTCTAGGCATATTTCCAAATGGCGTCGGTTCATATTTGTCAAATTCTAGTGACCAACCAGCTTGCTCAAACTTATGTGCTTGCCCTTCAGGGTAAATTAACAAGTTTGTTTGGATTAAATTTGGAGAGGGAATACCCCTTAGCCAATAAGCTAATGCGTTGATTTGGANAGGAATACCGATAATTTCTTTTGTCAACTTATTCGGCGATCCCACTTTGGTTTTCCCTTTGTAGTGTATTACTGCTTCATCACTATCCCCCGTTATCAACATATTTTGAAGCCCGAGTGGACCTGTCAGTATAATTGAAAAATTTTCATCTAATTGTTTCCAGTCAAGCCGCACTGACCCCGAGTATTTTGGGCCTTGCACTGATATTTTAGCGACTACCTGCCATCTGTTATGAGGAAATATTGAAGCCTGATGAATTTTCCAATTGCTTGTTTGGGTAGTGTCATGGCGCAGTGTAATGGTGCCACAGCCATAAAAAATAGTTATTATTGAGATTACGGCTATTTTTCTCAATTATCGCTTCGCTTCTGTAAAGAGATCCCCAAACGTTTCATTGTGCTAATGATTTGTAATGCGTTAGGGCTGTTTTTCAACCCTTTACGCCACGCTTCCATTGCTTGCACTTCATCACCTAAAGCCCAATAAACTTCACCAAGATGCGCTGCGATTTCTGGATCTGGCATTTTTTCCATAGCTTGCTTTAAAAAGTCGAGAGCCTCTNTTATTTTTCCTTGTTTAAACAGTGCCCATCCCATGCTGTCTATAATTGCGGGGCTTTCTGGTTTAAGAATATAGGCTCGTTTAATTAGTTGGAACGCCTCATCCAAGCGCTCAGTGTGTAGTAACATCAAATAACCAAGGGCATTGAGCGCATGGGCATTATTTGCATCACGCGAAATAATGTTTAGCAAGTCAGATTCAGCCAACGAGAAATCGCCCTGCTGTTCTGCCANCATTGCCCTGGCATAAAGTAAGTCAGCATCANGGGGNTGAGTNTTNAAACCTCTTGCAAGAATATCAAGCGCTTTATGAGGCTTTTTAATATTTATTAATATGTTAGATTCCAACTCAAAAAGATCTTTACTTCGTTCGGGAACTGCAGAACGTAACGCATTGAGATGGTTGCTGGCATTCACTAGGCTGCTGGTTTGTATTAGTAAGTTAAAAACACGCGATGTAGCGGCTAGGAAGTTTCTTCCTTCTGACACTTTTTTGTAATTGCGTATTGCTTCACTAAAATTTTCGTTCNTATCGTGTATGTAGCCGAGATAGTAGTGAGCCTCCGAAGAATAACTATAACTCTCAGTTAGTGGATTTAAGAGTTTTTCAGCTTTTCTATATTTGTTATCCTCTAGATACAGTAATGCCAATAAAAAGTTAATTTCTTCGCTTTTCTTGTAAGTTTTTTGTAACAGTTCGAATTGGTGCAAGCCTTTGGCGCGGTCAACGGTCGTGAGTAAACGCGCATACTGCAGACGTAGTTTTTTGTTGTCTGGGAAACTTTGTAAGGCTTGCTGAAGGAGTAGTATAGCGTCTTCAGTTTGTTTTTGTTGTTGAAGTATTTGTGCGAGAATCTGTGGCCCTCGAACATCGTCTGGTTTTTTACTGATGTAATCTTTTACGACTTGCTTTGCCTCGACTAGTTCGCCGTCTTCTCTTAATAACATCGCTACAGCCAATTCACTGGTTACTTTCTTCTCCGCTGGTAGATCAATATCTCTGTAAGCCTTTATTAATTGTTTTATTTGTGATTTTTTTCTACCCTCCGCGATAGTCGTTATCGCTAAAAAAATGCTATCAATTCCCTCTTTTTTGTAAAGCCAAGCTGCGTATGGTAGGGCCTCTACTGCATTTTCGAGGATAGAGTATGCCTGGAGCATTGCCCGATGTGCATCGTTATTTAGAGGATTTATATCTAGCCATAACGCCGCCATGTCCAGTGATGCTTCACCGTCTTGTGCATGCTGCGCTATCCCAAATGCCATTGCCGTTATCGCCTCATCACGAGTATATTTCGCCTGTGACATATATTTTGATAAAGCGGTGGTGTATTGCCCTCGGATCAATGCGATATCAGCCACCAGCAATTGGTATAGTGTTTCTTCATCGAAAGGTTTGATTGTCTCATGTTTGGTCTTTTTGAGTGCCGGCTGAGCATTCAACTCCTTAGAACGCTGATCGGCTGAATCTGGATTCAAAAGGTAAGAACATCCATGCATAGCAGGAACAAAAAAAAGGCATATTGATATCAAGGGCAAAAACTGTCTCATGTGGACATTGTCACGGTTATTTGAAGTGAAGACAACGGACAAAACAGATTACGATAATAAAACTTGAATACTGTGACGACCGTACATAAAAAATATGAGATATAAAAATTATCTACATGATTTTGTTCTCCAAGCTATAATCCCCGGGTGAGAGCAAGACGTGTGATGTCACAAGACAATTCGTCAGGTCCAGTTTTGAAGAGAGGGGCAACGCATATTTTAGTTTTTGGTGTCAATCATAAATCGGCGGGTATTGAGATCCGGGAAAAACTTCATTTTTCTCCAGAAGAAATTATTGAGGCGTTACACTCGGCTGTGCGCGAGACTGGATTGAAAGAGGTTTCAATATTATCGACCTGTAATCGCACTGAATTATATGGTGTGGGTGACGTTTCCGATCATGATTTATTACTTTGGTTGGCGAGAAATCGAAACCTGGAGTTTGAAAAGCTCAAACATGCTTTTTATTGCCATAAAAACTTACTGGCACTCAAACATCTGATGCTGGTGTCAAGTGGATTGGATTCAATGGTATTTGGTGAACCGCAAATTTTCGGTCAAATCAAGTCTGCTTATTCTGTGGGTCGGGAAGCCGGCACAGTATCTTCTGGCTTGAATCAGGTCTTTCAACACGTGTTTTCCACAGTAAAACGTATTCGCACTGAGACGGCTATAGGTCAGAATCCAGTTTCAGTAGCGTACGCGTCTGTTCGGTTAGCAAGACAAATTTTTTCCGATTTTGAGTCTAAAACTGCACTTCTTATTGGCGCAGGTGAAACAATAGAACTTGTTGCTCGGCACCTTGGAGATCAGGGACTGGGTGAAATTATCGTTGCTAACCGAACTCACAGTCGGGCAAGGGATGTGGCGCAAGATTTCGCCTCTAAAATTATTTTGCTTTCGGATATTCCCGAACATTTATACAAAGCAGATATCTTGATCTCATCTACAGCCAGTCAGTTGCCCATCTTAGGCAAAGGTGCTGTAGAAGATGCCATAAAGAAACGTAGAAAAAAACCAATGCTCCTTATTGATTTAGCAGTGCCGAGGGATATCGAGCCGCAGGTCGATGAAATGTCAGATGTGTATCTATACAACGTGGATGATTTGACTAATGTTGTTCAAGATGGTTTGGAATCGAGACGTTCAGCGGCTGATGCGGCTGATGTTATTATTGAGCAGGAGATAAAAAGCTGGACTCGACATCAAAAAGCCTTGAATGCTGTGGATACTATAAGAGCATTTCGGAAAAGTATTGAAATACTGCGCGATGTAGAAGTTGAAAAAGCTCTCTCTTCTGTACGACGTGGTCAAGATTCAGAGGAGGTTATCAATACGCTCGCTCGCAATTTGACAAATAAATTGATGCATAAGCCCACCACTCGACTAAAGTTGGCTGGTGAGGAAGGTCGTGAGGATACAATACATGTTACCAAAGACTTGTTTGGGTTGACTGCCGAGTAACTGAAATATGATCGACATTTTCAATATTGGAGTGTTGTGATGAAAGAGTCGATCGCAGCGAAATTAGAGGCGCTNTGTGATCGTTTTGATGAGTTATCAGCCCTTTTAAGCGACAANAAAACCCTCAGTGAGACAGACTCATTTAAGCTTCTTTCAAAAGAATACGCNGAGTTGACTCCTGTAGTAACATCTTACAAGACTTATACTAAAGTTTTAGATGAAGTTAAGGGCTTGAATAATATGCTGCAAGATCCTGATCACGGTATACGTGAGTTGGCACAAGATGAGCTGCGAATCAATAACAAAAGCCTGAAGAGACTTGAATATGATTTGCAACAAGCTTTACTCTCAAAGGATCCAAATGACGACAAGAATGTGTTTTTAGAAATACGCGCAGGCGCGGGAGGTGATGAGGCAGCGATTTTTTCAGGAGATCTTTTCAGGATGTATAGTAAATACTCTGAGCGTCAGGGCTGGAGAGTGGAGTTAGTTAGTTCCCATGCTGGAGACCAAGGTGGTTTTAAAGAGGTTATAGTAAGGATTAGCGGCAGGGATGTTTATTCTAAATTGAAATTCGAATCTGGCGCGCACAGGGTGCAGAGGGTACCTGAAACTGAATCACAGGGTAGAGTTCACACCTCGGCATGCACAGTGGCTATACTTGCAGAGCCTGATCAACGAGATGTAATTGCAATTAGAAAGTCAGACCTTCGTATAGACACATTCAGAGCGTCAGGTTCGGGTGGACAGCATGTAAATAAAACTGACTCTGCGATTCGACTGACTCACATACCAACTGGTTTCGTGGTTGAATGTCAGGATGAAAGGTCACAGCACAAGAATCGTGCCAAAGCAATGGCAGTTCTTCAGGCCAGATTAAGTTCGGCTCAAAATGATGCACTTGTTCGTGAGGAAGATGAAAAGCGACGAATTCTAATAGGGAGTGGTGATCGTTCAGAGCGTATTCGAACTTATAATTTTCCTCAGGGACGACTCACTGATCATCGCATCAACTTAACGCTTTATAGGCTTCCCGAAATTGTAGAAGGTGATTTGGACGAGATTGTACGAGAGCTTACGGCCGATTTTCAAGCATCACAATTATCAAAAATTGCGGAATAGGTAATTTTCTTTTGACATCAATCTCAGACTTATTAGGGCGAGCTTCCGAGCTTGAAAAAATAAGCGATTCTCCAGTTTTGGATACACAAAGAATTATTTGTAGAATCATNGGCCGTGATACNAGCTTCTTGCATACNTGGCCTTNTGCGGAAATNACACCNAATNAGCTNAAAAATTTTGAGTNATTATTTGCTCGGAGATTAATGGGAGAACCAATTGCCTATNTAACNGGAGAACANGGATTTTGGTCGTTGATTCTAAAAGTTAATNCACACACANTGATACCTCGTCCTGAAACAGAGTTGCTCGTGGAGATTGCNTTGNCGGTCAGTTTAGGNCCACACGCTTCGGTGCTTGATTTGGGNACCGGCAGCGGTTCGATTGCTTTNGCNTTAGCTAGCGAACGANCGAATTGGGACATAGTTGCGGTTGAAAAAAATACTAATGCTCTAGCAATGGCAAAATCAAATGGGTTTCGTTTGAGGTTAAAAAATGTCGATTTCTTGGCGGGTGATTGGTTTAGTCCATTGGTGGCACGTCGATTTCATTTAATTGTAAGTAATCCTCCATATGTGGCAATGGGCGATGAGAGTCTTGACGGCGATGGAGTCCGCTTTGAGCCCAGAGACGCTCTGGTGTCTGGTGTCGATGGTTTAGAGAGTTTGCGTTACATTATTTCCCAGTCACCCAATTTTTTGCATCAAGGTGGATGGCTTCTGGTAGAACATGGATGCGATCAAGGCTTAGAGGTCCGAAAACTATTTTTGTCTAGTGGATATTCAGAAGTTTCGACTCACTCAGATTTAAACCATCGGGAGCGGATTACGCTCGGATGCACAAAACGTTCATGCTAAGGGAATATCAGTTATTTGGATTACTCTCAGAACGGATAAAGCTTATTCATAAAGAAATGGTACAATTAAATTCATAAGCAGATAGTGAGAAGATAATTTGACCGCACAGCCAGACGAGGCAAAGCATAAACTCAATGATGAAACACGTGCGGAGTCCAGAGAAGTCAAAATACAGGACGTAGCCGGACAAGCTTGGTCTTTGGATCAGTTTGTCGTAGAACCGAGTACGAATAAAGTTCGTTTTCATGATTTTTCTCTCCCGTTAGAATTGATGCGAGGATTGGCAGCAATGAATTTTAAATATTGCACCCCAATTCAAGCACAATCTCTGCCGTACTCTCTCAATGGTCACGATATCGTTGGTCGAGCACAGACTGGAACGGGTAAGACCGCAGCCTTTTTAATAAGTATTGTGAATGATTTGATAAACTATGCAATTGAAGAAAAGCGTTATGTCGGAGATGCGCGTGCCTTGATTTTAGCCCCGACACGAGAGCTTGCGTTACAGATAGCAGAAGATGCGTTAAAGCTTACGCGATTCACCAATATAAAAGTTCATGCTCTTGTGGGAGGTTTGGATTACGGTAAACAACTCAAGCAAATAGAATCAGAACACTGTGACATACTTGTCGGAACTCCCGGACGTTTATTGGATTTTGCGAATAACCATGACATACATTTGGACCAGATCGAGATTCTTGTGATTGACGAAGCGGATAGGATGCTGGATATGGGCTTTATACCTCAGATACGCAGAATAGTGCGGCTGACTCCACGTAAAGAGGATCGTCAAACGCTTTTGTTCTCTGCAACTTTTTCCGAGGATGTCATTCGACTGGCAGAACAATGGACGGAACAATCGGTACTTCTTGAGCTAGGTGCTGATAAGGTAACAACTGACACAGTAGTTCAAAAAGTATTTATTACAACGGCTGTCGAAAAATTTGCTCTGTTGAATCAAATTTTAAGCCAAAAAAAAGTAGAAAGTGTGATGATTTTTGCGAATAGAAGGGATATTTGTAGAGATCTTCATTATAAATTACGCAGAAAAGGTTTCAAAGTCGGTATTTTGTCCGGCGATGTACCTCAGTCTAAGCGACTGAAAACTTTAAATTCTTTTAAAATTGGATCAATCAGGATATTGGTGGCTACAGATGTTGCTGGACGCGGCATACATGTTGACGATGTTAGTCACGTGATAAACTATACCTTGCCTGAAGAACCGCAGGACTATATTCACCGCATCGGGCGCACTGGAAGAGCTGGGCACACAGGTGTTTCTATCAGTTTTGCGTGCGAGGATGATGCATTTTTGCTAGAGCCAATTGAAAACCTTCTGGGTCATAAACTGGCTTGCGTCATGCCAGATATAAAAAACAATTCAGATTATCTGTTGGGACAAGAAGGAAATGCCACAAATGTCGCTGGTGAGTGCTTTCCGTCCAGACAGAGTTAAGCGCCGGGACAGAAGACTGAAGTCTGACACTGCTGGATGAGCGTAGGGTGTACCGCTAAAAAGAGAAACGACATGGTCTACCCTTTAATTTTTCAAGTTTAAGAACGCAAATTGGTGAAAGTATAGCGGCCATTTTTTCACCCATCGCAACGGTGACAAATGATTTCGGTCATCCACATGTTCAAATAAAATAGCTAAATAATTTTCTCTAGGATTAGTTTTTAGTTCCTATGTTTCAGGTTGAAGTCCGCAAAAGCCGCTGTCGTTGAATTTCCCAATCGCGCTTTTTATCATCGAAGCGTTTATCATGCAGTGCTTTACCTTTCGCTAGCGCTATCTCACATTTGACAAGGTGACGCTTCCAATACATCGCAACACATACACATGTAAAACCTTTTTGGTCAACTTGAGTTTGCAGCTCAGATAGTTCGTTTCTATTAAGTAATAATTTTCTCACGCGCGCTGGTTCAATCATACTTGTTGAGGAAGTAGTCGCCAACGGCGTGATTAATGCCCCTATCAACCATGCTTGATAGTTTCTGATATAAATGTAACTTTCAGTAATAGAGATTTTCCCTGCCCGAAGACTCTTCACTTCCCAGCCGAGCAATGCGATCCCTGCTTCGTATTTTTTCTCAATGAAGTAGTCGCGTTTACTTTTTTTATTTAGTGCTATTGTTTTGGTAAGTTTTTTTACTTTTTGCTTCGACATTGCGTAATTATACGCCGGGCGCTACCATTGTCATCGTTTTTCCTTTTTACTTTAAGTATGAATATGTTATCTAAACAAGTTTCATGACAGAAAGGCACGGTTATTTATTTAACTGATATTTCTAGAATATAGTGCTTCGAATTTATTAAGACAGTTTGAGTTAGGAAAAAAAATGGATGTTCAGCCAAAGAGTATGCATGGTATTTGGAGTAGTCGTTGGACTTTTATTCTTGCTGCTACTGGTTCAGCTGTTGGTCTTGGAAATCTTTGGAAATTTCCGTATGTAGCAGGGTCATTTGGCGGTGGAGCTTTTGTGCTTATCTACTTGGTTTGTATTTTATTGATTGGAGTACCGGTGATGATGGCTGAAGTTCTTTTGGGCAGAGCAGCGCGTAAAAGCCCCATCAACGCGATGCACCACGCCGTCGTTGCGAGTGGGAGTCGCTCTGGTTGGCGGCTGATTGGGTGGGTTGGTATTTTTTCTGCTCTTTTGATCTTATCCTTTTATGCTGTGATTGCTGGGTGGGCGATGGATTACTTCACGTTAACTGCCAAAGGTGCTCTGTATAAGTTAAGTGGCGATGATGCAGTGCTTGTATTCTCAAATTTGGTGGGTGATCCCCTTCGCTTAGTTTTGTGGCAGAGTGCCTTTCTTGCTTTGTGTTTGTTTGTGGTGGCCGCTGGTGTCCAGAGAGGATTGGGAAGAGCAATCACTATTTTAATGCCCATTTTATTCCTACTGCTGATCGTTATGATGTTACTCGCTGTTTTGAAGGGTGACTTTTATTCGGCATGGATGTTTTTATTTGCTTTTGACTTTGAATCCATTACTTGGAGGGCAGTTCTAGAGGCAATGGGTCTTGCTTTTTTTACTTTGAGCATCGGAATGGGTGCGATTATGGCATACGGAGCTTATATGCCAGCTGAAGATAGCATAGGTAGAACGGTTCTTACAGTAGCCATTTTAGATAGTGTAGTAGCAGTTATTGCAGGTTTGATGATTTTTTCAATTGTTTTTGCGACTCCAGGCATAGAACCAAGTGCGGGCCCTGGATTGATGTTCATTAGTTTGCCAGTAGCCTTCGGTAATATGGCTGGTGGACAACTGTTAAGTTTTTTATTCTTTTTTCTCGTAGTTATAGCGGCTTGGAGTTCAGCAATTTCACTTCTGGAACCGGCTGTTGCTTGGTTAATAGAAGATAAAAAAATTTCTCGCCCAAAAGCGAGTATCTTTTTATCTTTTTTAGTTTGGATTCTGGGACTTGGGACAGTTTTATCTTTTAATATTGCGAAGGATATAAAAGTTGTCGGATTCACGTTTTTTGATGCATTAGATTTTTTGACTGCAAATATTATGTTACCGCTAAGCGGCTTTGCGATAGCTGTTTTTGCCGGGTTCATCATGCGGCGTGATCTTGTGCGAGCACAAATGATTGATTTAAAGACCAAATATCTTTGGCTATGGCTATGGCTGTTGCGTTACGTTGCTCCGGTTGCTGTGCTAATCATTTTTTTGATGGGCATTTATGATAAATTTTCGTCGGTGTAACTGTGACTCGAATTAAACGCTCGCTGGTAGTAAAACATTCATCAAGGAAAATGTATGATTTAGTAAATGATGTAGAGCGTTATCCTGAATTTGTGACGTATTGTTCTTCGGCGGAGGTTATCAAAAGTAGTAATCAAGAAATGTTAGCCAGGCTTGAGTTAAAAAAAGCAGGAGTGAATATCAATGTCTTGACGAGAAATACACTTAATCCTCCTTTTGGCATAAATATGTTGTTGGAAGAAGGGCCTCTTAATTTATTGGATGGGCGGTGGACTTTCCATGACATAAGTGAGTCAGCTTCTAGGGTCTCATTGGTTCTGGACTACGAGTTCAAAAGTTTTGCGATGCATGCATTAGCCTCAAATATACTCACAAATATTGCAAGTGAGTTGGTTGATACGATCTGCCGACGTGCTGATTCTCTTTATATGGAGTGAGTAATTTAGCCGTATCATTTAGAGGTTAAACCCAAGGAATCGGTTAATTGTGAAGGACTTTTTATCCCGTCGTCGTAAAGTCAGAAATGGAGTCCATTGATTACTGCCAATTGAGAAGCGTTAAAATTTTTTCATGCTGGTTTCAACATTGTTCATTGAGAACTGTTGAGTGGTACGTAATCAGCTGAGCATTCAAGATCTCCTGTAGCTCGCTTCATTGATCCTCAGTTTCTGATAGAGAATTACCGAGTTTGGAATCGCTGGGACGGTAATCTCCTCGGAGCACACTCAGTTNATTTTGTTCGCTAAAGTATACTTCCAACCGTTTTTCTTTTTTTTGCGAACGAGCGTCAGTAACANTGTTTAGATATATCCAATGATTCTGATTAAAGCTGTCTTTAATTAGCGGTGTTCCTAAGATAAACNTNACTTGCTCTTTTGTCATCCCAGGTTCTAGCTGATTTACCATCTCTTGTGTCACAATGTTCCCTTGTTGAATAGAAACTTTGTGGACGCTCGGAAATTGTGGTGTGCTACATGCAAGTGATACAATCGCCAAGCTNATTAAGGTTATATTTGCGAGTATGGACATNAACATTGGTCTTTTCAGTAAGTACAAATNNAAAACTATAAATTAAATTAATACTTGTTTGAAGCTTAAAAGATGGAAACTAGCGATAAAGAGTTAAAGAGAGCAGGACTTAAAGTGACTTTGCCTAGAGTCAAGATCCTTCATATCCTCGAGCAATCAGAGCTTCATATGACTGCGGAGGATATATATTTAAGGCTCATTGATGCTGAAGAGGATGTCGGGATCGCTACTGTATACAGAGTCTTGGCTCAATTTGAAAGTGCTCATTTAGTGAATAGACATAATTTTGATAATGGGCCGGCCGTATANGAATTNAATAGAGGTGAACACCATGACCACATGGTGTGNTCGGAAACGGGGACCGTGATAGAATTTCATGATCCTGAGATNGAGGAAATACANAGAAGAATCGCCGCAAGGCATGGATACGANTTAGTTGACCACAACTTAGTNTTNTATGTTAGAAAACANAAACNTCCTGACTGATCTCTCTGGATATGTNAACTTCAAACAAATTGTTCTTACTTNACAAATNTTGGTTCATATATCCAAATCCAAACACATGTCATNGACTTAAAGACAANCNCNTATTTAATAACGATTTCACTCCACAAAGTGTTNTGAAGTTGGAAANGTNGAGTTACGGACAGCCGATGCATAATTTTTTAATGCGGATAAAATAGAGTTACTATCGAGCAGGAAATTCCTAGCAAACCTTGGTATTTGGCTCGAAATTCCAAGGATGTCATACAGAACAAGAATTTGTGCGTCAGTATAGGGTCCAGCACCGATACCAATCACAGGGATTTGTANATTTTTTGTGATTAATTTACTCAGGCTTGAAGGTATACATTCCAANACTAACAGCTGCGCNCCGGCCTGTTCCAGAGTCATGGCATCACTAAAAATTTTGTCAGCGGCTTTTGAATCAGCCCCTTGGATTGTATATCCTCCGAGTTGGTGGACTGATTGTGGTGTTANCCCCAAGTGACCGCACACTGGGATACCACGCTCAGACATTTGATAAACCGTTTCGGATAACCAATGTCCGCCTTCAAGCTTTACCATTTTTGCCCCATTTTGCATTAGCTTACGAGAATTTTTCAAGGCATTNTGGGTAGTACCATAGGACAAAAATGGCATGTCAGCTACGACAAAAGTGTCCTTTACTCCTCGGGACACGGAAGCGGTGTGATAGACCATATCACCTATCGATACAGGAATTGTTGTTTGGTGTCCTTGACATACATTGCCCAGCGAATCCCCAATCAATATGATTTCGATACCCGCGCTNTCTATGATTTTAGCGAAACTGTAATCATAAGCTGTAANCGCGGTAAATTTTTCTCCNCGAGTTTTCATTTTNCTTAAATCGGTGATTGTAACCATCTATAAAAACCTAGATATGAGTTGTATTGTTTCACGTTAATGAGTTTACATTAAAATCACAAGGCGAGTAAAAATCTCACCATCTGAATGTCAGTAATGTGGNATNGGATTGTAGTAGTGGCGACCTTTTTTTACTTTACTAATTTGTTGAGCAAGATAAAGAAAATCAGATTTGTTCTCAGAAAAATTTACTTGATTGGTATTCACTATCAGCAGCGGTGTTTCGGAATAATGATGAAAATATTGGGTGTAAGCATCGTTGATCTCCGCTAAGTATTCAAATTCGATTTCTTTTTCAATTACTCTCCCACGCTTTTTTACTCTATCAAAAAGTGTTTTTGTCGATGCTTGCAAATAAACGACTAAATCGGGTTTGGGCAACTCTCTGATAACACTGCTAAAAACTTTCTGGTAAAGTCGATACTCATCATTATTTAAATTTACACCNGCAAATAATGGATCCTTTTGAATAAAAAAATCGCTGATAAATATTTTTTTAAAAATGTCTACTTGACGCATTTCTTGAAGCTGTTGAATTCGTTGGAAAAGAAAGTAGAGTTGCGTNGGTAATGCTGCANTCAACCTATCTTTGTAAAAGTTTTCAAGAAACGGATTTACACTCGCATCTTCTAACAAAGTTTCAGCTCCAAAGTTTTGAGCTAGTTTTAGAGTTAATGTTGTTTTGCCGATACCAATGGGACCCTCGATTACAATATAGTTGGGGATGGAACTCTTTGAAGAGTTAATTTGCTTTAACTGTTCGATATGGTTTTTCAAAAAGATTTCCGCGCCTTCAAGTCATAACGACGAATAAGTTTTACTTTACTCTTGTCTCGACATTTGTCCAATAGTTGGGAGATAGATTCATTGCGTAAAACAAAATTTTTTGTTAACAAATCACTTAGTGGTTTAAGCACGAAAGCCCGTTTGTGCATTCTTGGNTGAGGAAGTAGTAATTGTCGACATGTTGAAGATAATTGGTCATACATTAATATATCTAGATCTATTGTCCTCGCAGCCCATTTCCTTTCCCGCTGCCGCCCCTGATTTTCCTCTATTTTTTGTAATACTTTGAGGAGTTTTTCAGAAGAGAGGAGTGTGGATATTTGTGCGACTGCATTACAGTATGAGGGTTGTACGCCGGGCCCGATGGCTGGACTACTGTAAAATGCGGATACCTTTTCAAGTTTTATTAAATTATGGTTGTCAATCGCACACAATGCCTTTTCGACTTGCAACACCGGCTTGCAGAGATTACTGCCAAGAGCAATATAAGCTGTTGACATTAACAATCATCCTTTAATTTTGGAGGAAAGTATTTCCGTCGCCTCGATTTATTAGATGATATTGCTTTTGGGGGCTTGCACTTTTTTGGGCGATTCTGTGGATGTTGTTCCTGATATTTTGTCCACCATGTTCCTGCGCCACCGAGAGACTCACCGGATTCCTCGCGTAGGAGCAATAAATCATAAGCAGCTCTGAATCGTGGGTGACCCAACAAACGTGCTGCCCGTTCTTTCTTTTGTAGGGGGACTTGTAATTGCCAGATCTCTCTCATGGCAGTTGTGTGGCGCCGAGGAATCGCGATAATTTGTATTTGTTTGGAGAGCACTTCATCAGCTGCAAGCATTTTTACGATTGGGACAGTCTTGCCGTTTTGTATTTTTTTGAGAAATTCTTTTTGCACCTCGGGCCACAATAAGGCAGCGAAAGTAAATGCTGGTGTTACGGGTTTGCCAGAGTGAACTCTTTGATCTGTGTTTGTTAATAATTTTGAAACCAACCGTTTGGCGCGATCTGCTCCGATTTTGCTCTTTGCAAAGCAGGGCATTAAGTAAGACATAAAATTATATTTGTTTAAGAGCTTGTAGTTCGCAAAAGCATGACCAGTTAAAAAAAGCTTTAAGCATTCCTCGAACAGACGGGGGGCAGATATTTGTGGTAAAGTATTACCGAGTCTGTACATAGGTTCAGCAGTTTTTGAATCTATTTTAAAGTTCAACTTTGTGGAAAATCTTACCACTCTGAGAAGTCGAACTGGATCCTCCTTAAATCGAACAGTGGGATCCCCAATTATTCTTATGATATTTTTTTTTATATCGGTAAGACTGTCAAGGAAATCGTGGATACTGTTATCAGTAGGGTTATAATAAAGAGCATTGATTGATATATCTCGACGGTTCGCGTCATCTTTGATACTCCCAAAAACATTGTCTCGGGTAAGCATTCCGGTTTTAGTTTGGTGAAGCAACTTGTCAGAGCGGTGGTGTTTTTGATTTGATCTAAACGTAGTAACTTCAATGATTTCTCTATGTAGTTGAATATGCACTATTTGAAATCGACGACCGATTATTTTAGCTCGATTAAATAATAGTTTTATCTCTTTTGGATTTGCATTAGTGGCAATATCAAAATCTTTTGGATTTAAACCGAGGAGAGCATCGCGGACGCACCCTCCTACTAGGAAGGCATCAAAACCTGATTTTTGTAATTTAGTGACAATTTCACATGACCCTGAACTCATATGCATTGGGGAAAGTGGGTGATTACCCTCAGGAATAATCACTCCCATGGTATTTTTCTTTAAAAAAATTCTGGGTTTAGGTTTTTTAATGACGCTGTAAAGCATAACTAGGTTTAACTTTTAGTAGGTAATAAGGATGTGGAGAGCGCCAGGAGGCATTTTGTGCTTCACTAAGCTGATAGCTAATGAGGGGCTAAAAAATAGCCCCTCCTAAAGGCCGAAGACTAGTATTTCAGTCAAAGACCACTCTTTAGTAACAAAAGTTTTTTATAATTATTTATTGTTTTTTTAGCGTTTATTTTTACGAGAAAAATATCCGCAGATGAAACTGTAACAGAAAATCAACCGATTACAATAGCTATATTTCTAGTTCCACAGGATTTGAGAATTGAATCTATATTTTTATAAAATTGGACCAAATTAAATTTCAATTAGTCTTTGCCACTCCCACCTCAGAGATTACTTGGAGTGCTAATGCCATTTATAACACATTGGTTTTGCCTAGGAACTAATGAAATATCCCATTTCCATACTGCCCAAGAAAGTAGTTGATCTAGAGGAGCACCGAAAAGATAGCTGGGTGGTTTCTGATTAAGTATATTGAGCGCATGCCATATTGTTTTATTGGCATCTTTATTTCGCACAGCAGGTGCTTTTGTTTGCTTGCTGAGTTTTTGATTGTCAAGATTAACTACGAGGGGTAAATGCGCATACTGAAGGGTTCGGTAATTTAAACATTTTTGTAGGTATCTTTGCCTTGGCGTGACTGGAAGAAGGTCATTGCCTCGAACAACATGGGTNATTTGCTGCTTCTCGTCGTCAACAACTGAAGCTAGCTGGTATGAAAAAAAACCGTCTCGTCTCTTCAAAATAAAATCCCCCACACACTTATAGACATCTTGATAATAATCGCCGAAGACTTCATCGTTTATTAAAATTTTTGTTTCCTCGGTTTTGGCAACAAGCAAACGAGTAGAGACATCCCCGTGAAACTTTATTTTATTCCTGCATTGCCCATCATATATTCCACCTAATTCTTTAATTCTTTTACGATTACAATCACAGTCATATGCGAGGTTGTTTTGTTTTAAGTCCTCTATAATATCTCGATAATGCATCAGACGATCACTTTGATATAAGATTTGACCATCCCAATGTAAACCATGAATATCAAGCTGTTCTTGTATCGTTGACGTGTGTCTGACGTTTTCGCGAGGTGGGTCTAAATCTTCTATTCGTAACAACCAAGTGCCATTACATTTTTTTGCGTCGAGATAACTAGCTAGTGCACAAACTAAAGAGCCGAAATGCAATGGTCCAGTAGGAGATGGGGCAAAACGTCCGATGTATTGTGGGAGCGACATTCGGCAGGGTCTGACAAATTAACCACCAGTAATTTGTTTTTCTTTAATCTCATCAAGTGTCTTACAGTCGACGCATAAGTTTGCCGTTGGTCTCGCTTCTAATCGCCTTACACCGATATCGACTCCGCATTGGTCACAAAAACCATAATCGTTGTCATCCACTCTGACTAGAGTCTTATCAATTTTTTTAATTAGCTTTCGCTCGCGATCCCGCGTTCGCAGCTCTATACTAAACTCCTCTTCTTGAGAAGCTCGGTCTGCTGGGTCTGGGAAATTTGCAGCCTCATCTTGCATGTGGTTGACCGTTCGATCCACCTCCTCCATAAGTTCTTGACGCCACGCCTTCAGAATAGAGCGAAAATGATTTCGTTGAGATTCACTCATGTATTCTTCACCGATTTTTTCCTCGTATCGGGGTAATCCATGAATTGTTAAGACTGTAGTCTTTTTACTATTAGTATTGACCGCATTGTTTTGTGTTGTCTCTGACTCACTCGATTGCCCTGATAGTGCCATTGCTTAACCCATCCTTGTGTGTTAACACTTAAATCTACCGCCAGCGTTATAGATCGCCTAGCTACAATTTTCAAGAAGAATTTTTAAAACATAGAAATTTTCTATGTCTTCCTTTATCTTTCCATAATTGAAACCTGTTTCTTCTCATGCCAGGTTAATTGAGAACAACTTTTCTATACAATGCTCGACACCAAAAATGGAGATTTCAAAGTTTTGCAATATAAGACTCCATTACAGCAAGGTGTGTTTCTACGACGATATAAACGTTTTTTTGCTGAGGTCGAAACTGCAGATAAAGATGTTTTGACTCTGCACTGTCCAAACACGGGTGCAATGAGAAATTGTATGGTCGAAGGATCGGATTGTTGGTACTCTTTATCAGATAATCCGCGCCGCAAACTTTCGGGAACACTTGAGCAGGTCACCACTTCCTCAGGAAATTTNGCTGGTATCAACTCGGCATTNGCAAACACAATAGTTTTTGAAGCATTGCAAGATGACCGGATTGGACAGTTAACAAATTACAGAACGATTGCTCGGGAGGTAAAATTTGGTGTAGAAAATAGTAAAGTCGATTTTTTATTAAATGGGGAAAACCAAAATTGTTTTGTTGAGGTGAAAAGTGTTTCGTTTGATATGGGTAATCACTTTGCCCTTTTTCCTGATGCTCGGACTTCAAGGGGAAGAAAGCATTTAAGGGAGCTTGCTCATGTCGCTGCTTTGGGACATCGAGCGGTACTCTTTTTTTGTGTGCAAATAAGTTCCGTAACTTCTATGGGCTTTGCGAAACAAATAGATCCCGATTATGTGACGGCTTTGAAGGCTGCGATGAAAGATGGCGTTGAAATTTTAGCTATGAGATGTAATTTGACGAAATATGGCATTACTTTGACAAGGGCAGTCGATCTATTAATCTAAAAGCACGCACGTGGTTGAGATTAACGGTTTGGCAAGAAGAAACAGACCATATCATATACGCTGGAGCTCTTGGTTGGTCAAACTTTGGAAAATTGATAATGATTGAATTTGAAACATACCATGAGAATTTGGAGATCNATGATAGTGATATTGTAACGGGCATGACGGATCGACATGTTGTGGAGTGGACGGCTAATGAATCGCCGGATGTGTGTAAAAATATTTTCATTCATCATCAATTAGTCAACCCTTTGAATGAGTTGAAATCGGAAGCGGCGAATTATGGATTTAATTTGTGTGTTTGCAGTGGGTATAGATCATTTGCCCAGCAAGCCTCAATATGGAATGGAAAGCTATCGGGTCAAAGAGATGTTTTGGGTAGTAACGGTAAAGTTTTGAGTCTTGAAGGACTGTCTGATCTTCAGAAAATTGAAGCAATATTAAGGTGGTCTGCTCTCCCGGGAGCATCTCGACATCATTGGGGCTCGGACATTGATGTTTTTGATGGTGCTGCTATGCCAAATAACTACCAATTAAGATTGGTTCCCGAAGAAACAATTGAAGGTGGCATGTTTGCGCCAATGCATGCTTGGTTGGATAAAAAATTGGATTCTAATAATGGATTCTTTAGACCATATAACATTGACAATGGGGGATTAGCGCCGGAGAGATGGCATCTAAGCTATGCTCCTATAGCTAGGAATTTTGCTAACTTGTTGACGCCAGAACTAATAAAAAATTGCTTGATGACTCATAAGATTAGCCTTCACGCTACTGTTATTAAAAATTTACATGAGATTTATCGACGCTTCATCTCTAATGATATTAGCTAATTTTGGGAGATTAGATTTGATTGATGCCAAAGACTTATGGAAGACAATGTTGGAAGAAGCAAGGATGATGCAAACGCTAGAACCCTCACTACGGGACTTTTTGGAAGTGCGAATACTCAAGAACCCTAATTTTGCTGATGCTTTAGCTAAAAATCTAAGTTCACATTTTTTTAAAATAACTGAGTATGAGATTAATCTTGAAAATATATTTTCAGAGTCGTTAGATTTTGACCATAAGATTGTGCAATCCGCATGTCGGGACTTGCAAGCATATGTAGATCGCGACCCAGCATGTGATCATTACGTAACTCCACTTCTCTTCTACAAGGGATTTCAAGCTCTACAATTACACCGAATTTGTCATAGCTTATGGATTCGCGATCAACGTTATTTAGCTAGATATCTACAAAGTAAAATGTCGGAATATTATGGGGTGGATATTCATCCCGGAGCAATTATTGGTGGTGGTGTTATGCTCGATCATGCAACTTCTCTCGTAATCGGAGAGACTGCGGTTGTTGGTGATGATGTGTCAATTCTTCACTCAGTAACACTGGGAGGAAGTGGGTTACAATCGGGTGATCGACATCCAAAAATTGCTAATGGTGTTCTTATTGCAGCAGGTGCAAAAGTATTGGGCGACATTGCCGTAGGAGAGGGGGTAAAAATCGGCGCGGGAAGCTTAGTACTAGAGTCAGTCCCGGCTTATGTGACCGTTGCTGGGGTGCCAGCTAAGATAATTGGAGGTTCTACCTCCGGAATGCCTGCTTTAAACATGGATCAGCAAATAACTGATGAAGGGGATTGACAATTTGGAATCAATTTACCGATTATCTTTGTGTCAAACTGAGTGCGTTATGCTAATTCGTTAAAGCATACATCTGCTAAATACTGAATTTGTTTATCCATAAGATCCTGACGATTAGGAGGAAAAGCCTTAAAAATAAAAAAATTGTCATCGCTTTGAGATAGCAGAGCGATAGTTGATAACTCGTCGCAGGAAAAACCGTCAGTGAAAATCGAGATTGCTCCCGGCTCCAGCTTATGAGACAGTCGAGTGCAAAACTTCTTGAGATCATTTACTTGCTCCTGGTATTGGAAGACGGGTGTCGTGACGGTTGTATTACCGCACGCAGTAAAACCAACTTTCAGCTCAATGCCCATCAGGCTCGCAAGGTTGCTGAGGAGTTGTTTCATGGCATACATGCACATCATGCTTGCTAAAAGGTGCTTTTTAGAGCACTCAGCGGATTGAATTTCGAAGTAAAGCACGCCCTCCTCGCCCTCTAAACGCCTTGCCCCATATAACTCTGTTGTGCGCGTTATACAAAGGTCTAATTTCTCAAATAGTAACTCTTGATTTTCCCTGTTAAGTTGGTTTGCAATACATTTTCGATTAAAGAGTGTAACTCTCACAATAGAACAATATCTGATTCTTTTTCCGTGACCGTCAAGATCATCGGATGGCGTTATCAAAGGTTCAATTTGTTGCTCTAGAATTCTCAATTCATCACCATGTAATGCCTTTTTGTTTGGTAAATGGTTGCTTAAATGGGTTATTCGACTGGATATTTTTTCGGTGAATTTAAAGCATGTGATTGCCATTATGACGGTAAATATTGTCCAAAATGATAAGCATGCGATTATTATCCAGCGATAAGGTAATAAGGCGCTCTCTTTATCNAAAGATAATTCAATGAATCCTGACGGATTTAATTTTGATTTAACGGGCACTCTCAAAATTTGCAACTGAGTTGGGATGTGACCGCTACGTTGGCTTTGGACTCTCATGTCATTTGTACGATTATACAAACTTGCACTGTAAATTAGGGGATCCTTTGTGATTTGATTAAGTGAAACCTGTATACTGATATTATCGTTNTTATCCATTGCAGTGGAGAGTCGTTCTNACAGATTTTTGAGTAGTAAATTTCCTTTTGACGTGAGTATTTCATTTGCGTGTTGATGGGAAAGGAGCGATACGAAACTTAAGTTGGTTAATCCGAAAATAAGATATGTCAATACCACGAAGGCGGTAGTTTTCCTCGTCAAAGTGTTGAGGCGCATTTGTTATTTTTATCCGGAATAAAATCTCAACCGATATTCTATCCTATTATTCACGCGTTTATATAATACTCTAACAAATTTCAGGGACTAGATTTAAGTGAAAAAAATACTATTACTCAATGTTTTTGGTGTAGATAAACCAGGAATCACTAGTGAGGTCATGACCGTGCTTGCAAGATTTAATGCAAACATTTTAGATATTGGACAAGCAGTTATCCATGACCAATTGAATCTGGGTGTTCTCGCGGCTCTAGTTGATGGGCCGACTGAATCGATGGTTGTCTCAAAAATTTCGNAAAAAATGGNGCTATTAGATATGCGTGTAAAGTGTTTTTCGATTTCGCCTGAACGGTATTCAAATTGGGTTGATCAGCAAGGCAAGCCGAGACATGTTGTTACGTTATTGGCTCGAAAATTAGAGAGTAAGCATTTGGCAGCCATTACTCAAGTCATGGCTGGTGTTGGTTTGAATATCGATAAGATTACGCGGCTGTCTGGTAGGGTTCCCTTAGAAAAAGACGAAGTTTTGGGGAGCACTTGTATTGAATTTTCGGCGCGGGGTACGCCGAATAATTTGGATCACTTTCGTCGCTCATTACTNGAACTTGCAGGGGCATATAATATTGATCTAGCTTACCAAGAAGATAATATCTATCGACGTAATAGACAGTTAATTGTTTTCGATATGGATTCGACCCTTATAGATGCAGAAGTAATTGACGAGTTGGCAAAGGAAATGGGCGTAGGCCGCCAGGTAGCATTAATTACGGCCGCAGCGATGCGAGGAGATATCGATTTTGATGAAAGTTTTCGTCAGCGTTTGGCGCTCATTAAAGGGTTAGATATTGAAGCCTTACACTCTGTTGCGAAGCGTTTAAGCCTTAATGAGGGAGCTGAATATTTAGTGAGGCGATTGAGTCAACTTGGATATAAAACTGCAATAGTATCTGGCGGCTTTGATTATTTCGCACGTTATTTACAGTCGATTTTAGGTGTCGATTATGTTTTTGCTAATGAATTAGAGATAGAAAAAGGGTTGGTAACTGGGAGGATAAAAGGTCCAATTATTGATGGTCATCGAAAGGCCGAATTGCTGCGAGAATTAGCCAATAAAGAGGGNCTGCGATTAGAGCAAGTAATTGCTGTTGGTGACGGCGCTAATGATCTTCCGATGCTGGCTATCGCTGGTTTGGGCATTGCATTTCGAGCGAAGCCGGTTGTTAAAGCGACAGCGAGACAATCCATCTCAAATCTTGGCTTGGATGGAATTCTATACCTACTNGGATATAGTGATCGCGAGATCAAGTGTCTGGATGATTGAGCAAAATCTAGCTTTCAATGTGCTTATATCACATACTGGATATCAAACATCAGCGGAGACTTAAAATTATGACTGTTTACTCAACGAGTGATTTGCGTTCAGGGTTAAAAGTTATGTTTGAGCGAGAACCTTGTTTAATACTCGAAAATGAATTCGTGAAACCAGGGAAAGGACAAGCTTTTAGTCGTATAAAAATCAGAATCCTCAGAACGGGCAGAGTGCTTGATAAAACTCTTAAGTCTGGGGATTCCCTTGAGTCAGCTGATGTTGTTGATACAGAAATGCAATTCTTGTATGAGGATGGAGAATTTTGGTATTTCATGGAACCAAATACCTTTGAACAATATCAGGCTGATAGTAAAGTGGTAGGGCACGCTTGTAATTGGCTGAGTGAGCAGGATTTATGNGTGGTGACGCTTTATAATTCGGTCCCACTAACGATTACACCTCCAAATCATGTTGAATTAGAAATTAAAGAGACTGACCCGGGATTGCGCGGAGATACTGCATCGGGCGGTACAAAGCCAGCTGTGTTGAGCACTGGAGCCGTTATAAAAGTACCGCTTTTTTTAGAAACTGGTGAGAAAATCCGAGTTGATACGAGGTCTGGAGATTATTTAGGTCGAGTAAGGGATTAAAAAAATAATTAAAATTGATTAAGGATTTGTTTATGACTACTGAAGTTGCCCAGAATTGGCAGCCTGCAGCTGAAATTTCTGCGTTAGTCGAGAGAAGTCGTATTGTAGCCAAATTGCGAACTTTTTTGGCCGACAGAGGTGTTTTAGAGGTGGACGTTCCAATCCTTGGAAACTACTCTGTCAGTGACCCTTACATTGACAGTTTTGAAGTCCTTAATGAGCGTGTTGAAGGGTTTTTACAAACTTCACCAGAGTCATTTATGAAACGTCTACTGGCAGCAGGTAGTGGAGATATATTTTTTCTGGGTAAGGCTTTTCGTGCAGGAGAAATTGGAGTCAATCATAATCCAGAATTTACCATGCTGGAGTGGTATCGAGTGGAATGGAACGAGCATGAATTAATGGCTGAAATTGCCGAGCTTATAAANACACTGGCGCCAAATATTGGCAGCTTGACAATGAGTTATAGAGATGCCTTTATACAACACTTGGGCATAGATCCGCACGATATATGTTTATCAAATTTGCAGAGACATGTTTCCTCAATTACAGGACGTAAATNGAGGCCAGAATCACGTTTCAATTGTTTAAACTTCCTTTTCGCAAATGTTATTGAACCCAAGTTGCCGAGAGGCTTAGTATTTTTGTATGACTACCCCGAGTGTCATGCTGCTTTTGCTCAGTTGCATTACAACCGAGANGGTCAGCTTGTAAGTAGGCGGTTTGAGGTTTATTTGAATCGCTTAGAGTTGGCGAATGGTTATTTCGAATTAACTGACCCAAAAGAGCAACATCGTAGGTTTGACAGGGATAAACGGGCGAGAGCTGCNATGAAAAAGAAAATCCCAGAGGAAGACGCAAGTGCTTTGGCAGCTTTGAATGTTGGACTACCCAGTTGCGCGGGTGTCGCCTTGGGTGTTGATAGATTAATCATGCAGCTTCTTGATAAAAANAGCATTCAACAAATAATGGCATTTAGCTGGGCCCAACGATGAATAGTAAAATAGNGTGATATCAAAATAATTACTGGACCTCAAAATAATGATTCATATCCAAAGCAGGGTGTTCTGAGAGAGCGGTACCTATTATCTGACCGGGCACACCTACAACCAAGGAGTGGGGGCTTACTGATTTTAAAACAACACTACAGGCTCCAATCATGGATCCCTCACCTATTTCGATATTTCCGAGAATTTTCGCACCTGCACCAATAAGTACTCCGCACCGAATTTTGGGATGGCGCTCTCCATACTCTTTACCAGTTCCTCCAAGAGTTACACCTTGCATAATGGAAACATTATCCTCTACAACTGCGGTTTCTCCCACTACTAAGCCGGTGGCATGGTCCAGCATTACAGAGGTCCCAATTTTAGCTGCTGGATGAATGTCTACTCCATAACATCTTGAAGTATTTGACTGAATTAAAAGAGCAAGCACTCTGTGGCCATCGCACCACAAGCTGTGCGCTAGTCGGTGGGCTTGGAGAGCTAAAAAACCGTTATAAAAGAGAAATGCCTCTAAGTTGGAATTACATGCTGAATCTCTATTGTTAATGGCTAATATGTCCAGAGTTGCTGATTTCACTCTGTGTGCCTTTTTGTTTTGAGTCAAGTGATAGCTCAATAGATCNTCAGGTAAATGATCATTCATAAGTGCATTCAATAAACGGCAATAAAGAGCCGTTTCAAAGTCTTTATGGCTTAAAACTGTTTGATTCATAAAAATTTCAAGTAAAGGTTCATGTTTTATTACAGCTTTCGCTTCTGCAGTTATGTTCTGCCACACTTCGTGCACAAAATTTGGTGGTTTAGATTTCATTGTCGCTGACAAGCCAAAAGTGGTTCTTGATTCTTTTTGTAGCTTTTAAAAATACAAATTATCACGTTTAGTCTTCATCCATGTGCGTGTTTAGCCAAAAGCTAATTTGATAAATTATGAGAGAAATCAGAAANTTAAAAACTCGGTCNACGGAGTTNCATGCTAAACGGCACTTTTAAAACTATAGGCTGGTTTGGACGGTTTATGAGTGCTGTTTTCATCATTANTGCCAACGTTTTGGTCAGCAATTTCGAGATTCTGTCCACTATCTCGAAGGCCATATTCTTCACTGAGNATTCCTCCAGGAACTTTTGGCGCATAATCTNTAGGTGGTTCGACTCTNGCTTTTTGGGAGCTTGAAGATTCTCTCAAGTGGTCTGGAAAGAAATATGAGCCATGATTTTGCAGAATTTGGTTGCTAATTTCTTGGCTTGCAAGGCGGGTGGAGCTAATAGCAACTTGTTCATGAATTTCTTGANAGTATTTTGCTACCTTNCGAGTTTGTTGGGACAGATTAATCATATGTCGATTAACCGAATCTTGGTATTCTGCGTATTCTTTTTGAATTCTTGTCAATTCTTCAGACATGTCTCTGCTGGTCTCCGTGTTTTTTGACAATTTATATTTGGCAAAATACCCAAGAGTGATCCCGGCGATAAAGGTCATGGCTGGAATTANAATAGTTTCTGTGTTTAACATNACCAGAACCTCAAAAAACTTTNATGTAGTTTCGTTTAAAATTACTCGATTTAACNGCAAGNTTCTACAATACACCGAGTACACTTAATTTTAAACTTATTTAGGTGCATTGGAATTGCCNTCANCTAATTGAGCAAACTTAGCTTTTAAGTTTTAATTATACAAATTTCAGAGGTATGTCTCAAAGTTCAANATGACAAGTCCGAGAGAACTNTATTTAAAAGACGTAAGACTCAATAATGTGTCTTTGGATCATGCTCAATTGGAAGTTATTAACGGCCTTGACAAGCTCTACCATGAGTTAGCATCATCAGCATTGCCGAATTTCACTGCTGCTAAACGCTTTCTTTATTGGTCTGGATTTTTGAAACGGGAGAAGGGATTCTATCTGTGGGGTAGTGTGGGTCGCGGAAAGACATACTTGATGGATCTTTTTTTTGAAGCTCTTNCTTTTCAAAATAAAACAAGGACACACTTCTATCGTTTTATGAAAATGGTACATGATGAATTAAGGCTCTGTAACGGAAGTCCTGATCCAATAAACATGGTAGCGAACCGATTAGCCAAACAGGTAAAGGTCGTATGCCTCGATGAATTTTTCGTGAATGACATAACTGATGCTATGATACTGGGCTTGTTATTNGATGCTTTATTCTCTAAAAATGTTTGNATGGTGTTTACCTCAAATANNTCCCCNGACAATCTTTACTTGAATGGTCTTCAACGACAAAGCTTCATTCCTGCNATTCAACTTCTAAANTTNNATTGTANCGTTTTTAACCTCAAGGGAACAATTGATTACCGACGAAGAGCTCTTACCCAAGCACCGCTGTTTTACAGCCCCTTGTGCTCTAGTTCGGATCATGCGCTAACCACTTTATTCCAAAGTTTATTAAACGAAAATTGTCAAGTTTTAGAGGCTACCATGGTTCAAATCGCGAAGCGGGAGATTCAGGCACACCGACTTTGTGACAAACAAGCTTGGTTCAAGTTTTCCGATTTGTGTGAAGGACCGAGAAGTCAACTTGACTATATTGAGATTGCGCGTCTTTTTCACACTATTTTTATATCTGAAGTACCAGAGATGAATGAAACGAAACAAGATGTCACTCGTCGCTTCATATGTATGGTGGATGAATTTTATGATCGAGGAGTAAAGTTNGTTATNTCGGCAGAATTGCCCTTGNAAAGATTTAATTGTGGAGGGATTTTATCNTCAGAATTTCAGCGGACCAAAAGCCGTTTGATCGAGATGCAAAGTCATAANTATCTATCNAAAGGACATCGCNGATAGTTTCTAGNGTGCCTTNATTGAAAAATCGATTAACTCTTTACTAGTGGGACTTGTAAAAAATAATCAAATCGTTACAATTCCCCGGAGATAACATCCACCACATCGGTCGATCACATGAAAACTTACGTGGCTAGAAACGAGAGTATCCAACGCTGTTGGTACGTTGTTGATGCTGACTCACTAAAACTTGGAAGACTAGCAGTCGTGATAGCGTCTTACTTACGAGGAAAGCATAAGCCTGAATACACTCCGCATGTTGATACAGGCGATTATGTTATAGTGATTAATGCTGAAAAAATTATTGTTACAGGGAACAAAGAAAAAAATAAAATTTATTATTCGCATACTGGGTATCCAGGGGGTATCAAAGAGGTTAATTATGGCGATCTTAATAAAAAGTCGCCTCAAAAAGCTATTCGATTGGCCGTAAAAGGTATGATGCCACGTGGGCCGTTGGGAAGGGAAATGCTTAAAAAGTTGAAAGTTTATGCTGGAGCGGCCCACCGCCATGCTGCGCAGCAGCCACAGAGGCTGGATCTCCAAGGAATGAGTAATGTCGTTTAAGCACTTTTATGGGACGGGTAGACGAAAAACGTCTTCTGCGAGAGTCTTCATGACGTTGGGCACTGGTGACATCAGAATAAACGATAGATCAATTGAAACTTATTTTGGCAGAGAAGTGGCTCGAATGATTGTCAGACAACCATTAGACGTTGTTGAGGCGCCTCAAACCTTTGATATTAAAATTACCGTAAATGGTGGTGGGAGTTTTGGACAAGCTGGCGCAATCAGACACGGCATCGCGCGCGCACTAGTGAAATATGATGAGAGTTTTCGTGCGCCTCTCCGGGGAGCAGGATTTCTTACAAGGGATGCAAGGCAAGTAGAGCGGAAAAAAGTGGGTCTTCATAAGGCCCGTAAGCGACCTCAGTTTTCAAAAAGGTAGGCTGATTTATTCGGTTATCTGACTTAATTATCACGTAATTTTCTTTAAATTCAAAGATTTGCGGCGTTTTATGCCCCCGTACTGTATTGCGTTGTAAGGGTATTTCAATTATCATATTAACCACGTGAAGCGCGAAATGGTTCGATTCGCGTTATCATTAAATCGAGAGGTATTACTCCAGTGGATACTAAGCAAGGAATTGTTTCTGATCACTCCGCCATTCCTGTTAACTCAACTCGGCGCAAATTTTTAGCTGGTGCTACGTCTGTCCTGGGCGGAATAGGTTTAATAGGAGCTTCGGTGCCTTTTTTAGCGTCCTGGAAACCAAGTGCTAAAGCAAAAGCGGCGGGAGCACCCGTTAGGATTGACATAGAGAAACTTGAGCCCGGCGGGAGAATTGTAGTGGAGTGGCGCGGAAAACCGGTTTATGTTATCCGAAGAACCAAGGAGGCACTGGATTCCGTTGCTAATTTCCCCCAACAAGCACTCAAAGACTCGGACTCTGTGGCTGCGAACCAGCCAAGTTATGTTAGTGGTTTTGCACGAACACAACCAGGCAAGGAAGAATACCTGGTGCTGATTGGATTGTGCACTCATCTCGGTTGCGCACCCATTTATCGCCCAGAAGTTGGAGCTGAAGATCTTGGTGGTGATTCTTGGCTTGGGGGATTCTTTTGTCCCTGTCATGGATCTAAATTCGATTTATCCGGAAGAGTTTTTGCGGGAGTTCCTGCACCCACTAATCTAGAAATTCCGCCTCATTCGTATGAAACGGACTCAATCATTGTAATTGGAATTGACGCGGAGACTGCCTGATGGACAAGCATCCAGATTTTGCGAGCTGGCTAGATGCGAGGTTACCCACTCTTAAAAGAGAGTGGAATCGGCATATGGCCGAATATTATGCCCCAAAAAATTTTAACTGGATGTATTATTTCGGAGTATTGTCAATCGTAGTACTTTTAATCCAGTTAGTCACTGGTGTTTGGTTGCTTATGAGCTATCAAGGTTCTGCAGAGCAGGCATTTGCATCAGTAGAGTACATAATGCGAGATGTAGAGTATGGCTGGATAATAAGATATGCACATTCAACTGGAGCATCGGCGTTTTTTATTGTGGTGTACATGCATATGTTCCGTGGTTTAGTTTACGGTTCATATAAAGCTCCAAGAGAGTTAGTTTGGGTTTTTGGGATGTCCATCTATGTTGTGCTAATGGCAGAAGCGTTTCTTGGTTATGTGCTCCCTTGGGGTCAAATGTCCTACTGGGGCGCTCAGGTGATTATTTCGTTATTTGGAGCGATCCCGATTGTTGGAGAGGATCTAGTGCAATGGATCCGCGGTGATTATCTGATCTCAGGTATCACTCTTAATCGTTTTATGTCACTTCATGTAGTTGCCATGCCAATAATTTTAATAGCACTTGTTGCTATGCATATTGTAGCGTTGCATGACGTAGGATCTAATAACCCAGATGGAGTGTCGATCAAGAAGTATACTGACGCTAATGGTAAGCCTATTGACGGGATTCCATTTTATCCATATTTCGTAATCCATGACTTGGTCCCAATAACTGTGTTTTTGTTTGCGTTTTGCTCAGTTTTATTTTTTATGCCAGAAATGGGAGGATACTTTCTAGAACATGCGAATTTTGAGATAGCAAATTCGCTGAAAACTCCAGAGCATATTGCTCCNGTTTGGTATTTTACGCCCTACTACTCGATGTTGAGGGCAGTGCCTGACAAGTTGGGAGGTTTTGTCACAATGGCAGCAGCAATTGCCATACTTTTCGTTNTACCGTGGCTTGATCGAAGCCCAGTCAGATCAATGCGATATAAAGGGAATGTGAGTCGAGTGATGATACTTCTATTTGTTACTAGCTTTATTATNCTAGGTTTTCTTGGCGTAAAAGCCCCNACTCCAGCTCGTACAATATTAGCTCAAATATGTACTATCATTTATTTCTCTTACTTTGTTGGCATTTATTTTTGGACGCGTTATGAGAAAACTCGTATCGAACCAGATAGAATAACGATGGATGGAGGAATTGGCACATTTAAAACGTTATGCGGNTTCGGTTTAGTGGCGTTTTTGGTTTTTGTGCCACTAAGGGTTGTTGGTGCAGAAGGCAAAGATTGTGGCACGATCAATTGTGATAACTTCCAGTCCAGCTTAGGGGATGAGGCGTCTCTNCAGAAAGGGGCAAAGCTTGCGGTCAATTATTGTATGGGTTGTCANTCTTTCAAGTACTCGCGTTGGGAGCGAGTGGCAGATGACTTGACGATACCGCATGACTTAATGATGGAAAACTTAGTTTTTACGGACCAGAAGATTGGTGACTTGATGCACATAGGTATGAGCGAGGAGAAGGCTGCATCTTGGTTCGGGGCGGCACCTCCCGATCTGACCCTTGTCGCGCGATCTAGATCGCCGGAATGGATATATACTTATCTTAGGAACTTCTATGCTGATGACTCNCGTCCTCTAGGCGTCAANAACAGAGTNTATNAAGATGTAGGAATGCCTCATGCANTGTTNGACCTACAAGGACTGACTGAATGCGCTCCAGGTCCNGTTCTNGCGAGNAACGGAGGAGTGAAAAGGGACCTGCTCACTGGCGAGGATTTGTTAGATGACCCTTGCGGGCGTTTTGANCAAATTTCAGAGGGAATNCTCTCCCCGGCTGAGTTTGATGATGCTGTTTACAACTTGGTAAATTTCCTAACCTACATTGCAGAGCCAATGGCACAGCAGCGCCAGCACATTGGAAGGTTGGTACTTTTTTTCTTGGCGTTATTACTCGTATTCGTCTACCTTCTGAACCGAGANTATTGGAAGGGCATCCATTAGAGATAGTTCGAGCGATGCTAAGTCGCTATGCTTGAAACTCATAATTTAGTATATTAATGATCTTTTTGTAAAAGGGGCTAATGTGAGACGTTCTTCAATGACGTTATTCTCTGATCCGGTTTGTCAATANAGCCATCGCGTCCGTTTAGTATTGGCAGAAAAAGGAGTGACTGTAGATATCGAAGATGTGAGTGTTCACGATGTGACTGAGGAGATTTTCGAGGCCAATCCTTACGGGAGTCTTCCAACGTTGGTCGACAGAGACCTGGCACTGTATGAATCCAAGGTTGTTATGGAATATTTAGATGAGCGTTTTCCGCATCCGCCGCTCTTACCGGTGTACCCCGTTGCACGAGCCCAAAGCAGGCTTTGGATTTTCCGAATTGAAAAAGACTGGTGTAGTCTTTCAGACATCATTTTATCGGATCCGAATGGTGATTCCGGATGGACTGCTCGAAAAGAACTTAAGGAATCTCTTATTGGCGTTTCATCGATTTTCTCAGATCTTCCATTTTTTATGAGTGAGGATTACACTCTCGTAGATTGTTGTTTGGCTCCTTTATTATGGAGGTTGTCGCAACTGGGAATTGAAATTCCCGCAACGTCTCAAACTCAGCCATTGCGAGATTACATGAAACGAGTGTTCGAAAGAAGTGCGTTTGATGAGAGTCTTACCGACTTGGAACGCGAATTTAAAATGTAAAAAGGACACAAGCATGAAATCCAACCGTCCATATCTAATTCGTGCTTTTTATGAATGGATAGTGGATAACGAGTGCACACCATATGTGGTTATAGACGCCCATCACGAAAACGTTGAAGTGCCCCAGAACTTCGTGACTAATGGGCAAATCATTTTAAATATAGCCCCCAGAGCAGTGACGAATTTTAAAATGAATAATGAGCACATCAAACTTTCAACCAGATTTGGTGGAATTCCCATAGACATTTTTTGTCCGATGGGGTCAATACTAGGTATATACGCTCAAGAAAATGGTCAGGGAATGATGTTTGAGCCAGACCCTGAAGATGAGCCNCCCCCCCGAGGGCAAACACCAAAGATTTTGTCATCNTTGCCAAAAACTAAGGCTCGGGACCCCGTGAAGGGAAAACCATCCCTACGTGTTATTAAGTAGAAACGTTGTAGTCCGATATTAAGTTTAGGTAAGGAGGATCATTACTAATATTCAATCTATGTATTCAAATACCCTAACTACCCTTCTNACGCCGCTAGTTTCTCGAGCTAAATTNACNGCCTTATCGCTTTCTNACCTTGAAATAATTGCCATCATGTATACTATNCTNTCCTCAGTTATTATCTTAATATCGCTACCCTTCACTTCCTCATTTAATCTTAATTTTAGCTGAATTTTTTTAGTGATTAAGCTATCGTTTGTTCTAGAAATAAGTGANGTATTATTGCGCACTTGGAGTTGATTATGAACAATTCTAACTCGATTGAATTTTCTTGCTGTCTCTCCAGCTAATTTTTTTAATTTGGTACTGGGTACTTCGCCTGTGAGGAGGACTATTGAATTATATACATTGACATTTATATGAGATTTCTCCAACTCGGGTTCAGCTTTCTTTATGTTTACGCCTATCCCAGTGGCCATGTGTACGTCATTTAAATAAGATCCCGGCCCAGTGTCGGTAAGATCTTCCCCGATTGGTTCTTCCGTGAGGTTGTGCATTACGGATGTGCAACTGGAAAGAAAAATACTCAGAATAAAAATAAGAATTAGTTTTTTCACTTATTTGCCACCTAATATTATCGAATCAATAAGCTCTGACAGGCACTCCAGCACCTGAAGGTGCAATACACTCACTATAGAGTGTTCGTAATTGCTCATGTCTATGCGAAGGTCTTTGTAACTTAATCTCTCTGTTAATATGGTATCATTTTTATGGCTGATTAGTAGGATCTTAATGTTTCTTTCAACAGCTGCATCCGCAGTTTTTAAGAGCGCCGGATGACTGCCACCTCTGCTTATTATTATTAATAAATCGGATTGGTTGCCATGTGTAAACAGAGCATCAGCGAAGCGATTTTCGCCTAATCGATTTTGGCATAATTGGTTTAGACTTAAAGCTGGGAAACCTGGCCGTTCAATTTGCGTGCCTACAGCTAGATTATAACTAAAAAGCTGTCCTAGCAGGCTGGCGGGACCATCGTTACCGCAGGTAAAAATCGTGTGGCCATGCAAAAGGGAAGATGAGATCATTTCTGCAGCCTTTAAAATTTCAGAAGCTGATGAATCACCCATTGAAATCGTCGCTTCCACAAGACGCTGATGGAAATTAAAAATTCTTTGATTCACTCTAAAAACCTTATCCAAGGGTGAAGTGAGGCGAAATTATATCCTCTAGTTATGCTCCCTTCGATAGCTATTTGAAATTTTGCTGCTTTTTTAATCTTTGAGCGGGTTTATGAGCTCAAGATCTCTAATTATTTTTGTCGGAAAAAACTATTCACTTAGATAGTCGTCTTATCTCGAAGCTGCCGAACTAGTTCCCTCTTGACTGTAGGGAAAGTTAATAGGAATGACCTTACCATTCTTGAACTTAGCCCATCCAGTTTTTCGTTTAACCTTGCCATCGATCAGATCCAAAATTCCGGTGGCCGAATATAAGGTATTGGGCGGATTTTTTTGTTGCATTTGAGGAAATTTTCTTGAGATCAGAAAAGCATCATAACCGAGGACATAAAGGTGTTTCAAAGCTGTGTGCATTTCTTTGTTAGGAGAGACCCCATCGGGTAATTGGTTAGCAAGTGTCCATGGCATTGCACAGAATTCGATACCTGATAGATCGTTATCAAGTGAAATTTGTTGTGTTCCGTTGTAAATATGTGAGGTNGCGTAGATTGGGAGATCGGTGGCATATAAAAAATCTAGCGCCGGTTTTATTTGTCTACCCGTTGATGGAAAGCTTATGATAACTACAAGATCTATATCTTGACGACGACGAGAACTTAATTTTAGTCGGCTATTAACGTATTTACGCAATTCTAGTCCACGCTCTTCACTAGCATCTATGTTTAGGGGCTTTTTTAGGACGGTTATAAAATCTTTTATTTGCGCGGGATATCGCACCGAATTGGTGATAATGCCTCCCTTTTTTAGCCATTTTTGTTCAAAATGGTCAATTGCCCGCTCTCCCCAGCCAGTTTCTGGAGCTATCGTTAAAACGTTTCTTTTTCCTAAGAGCCATGCTCTTTGAGCAATCTGATCCATTTCGTCCAAAGGAGATAAGCCGAATTGAACAAAATATTTTGGTTTTTTTTCGACATTGACTTCACTCCGATTCAGAGTAACAACGGGAACACGAAAATCTGAGAATTTTAATAAATTCTGCACATTCTCGCTTCGTGCTGGTCCGATAATCATTTCAGCTCCATCACTAACTATCTCACTGTAAAGCTCTTTAATAGGTACTCTTGTAGTGTCGTATATTTTTACCAACGGCACGCTGTCACCATAGCCTCGTGCGCGAAAATATGCAGTTAAAAAACCGTCNAATAAAGTTTTGCTTGCCGTCAGATGCGAGTCACTCATTGGCAATAGTAGCGCAACAGTTTTCGCCTCTTCGCCATACAACTTAGTCAGTTGCTCTGGAGGTATTGTTGCTGCCGGGTGTTCAGGCCATTTGGTTCGCCAAATGGTTGTTTTTTCTGCGCTGCTAATTTGATTGTTTGGCATAAACCTATGTTTTATCGCCAATTGCAGCCAGCCAGATAGGTTTTTTTCGTTTGTATTTTCTTCAAGTTTGACTAGCCTATTCAAAGGAATTCGGTTAAGCATATCCCAAATTTTATTATGTACCCTTTGAAGTGTATGCTCGGGGAGTGGTTTCGATAGCTCATAGGCTTGGTGAACACCGGCCTCGGTATTGCCAATTGAAATATTTAAATCAATTAGGAGGCTTATCCAAGTCTCCCTTTGTTCATGAGTTTGGTTTTCAACAAGTGCTTTTAGACGCGCGTCTGACATCCAAGAGTTTAAAGCTACATAATCATGATAAAGAGTCAATATCTCAGCTTTTAGTANGCCATATATTAGGTAATTGGCATCTGAAAGCAGTGCNCCATTAATCTTTTTTAACGCTTTACTACATAGTAAATCATTNCCCTCAATTTTATAAAGCAAAGCGCTCTCGAGAAAAAGTCTGTCCTGCATGGNTACATCTGCTGCTTCGGCAAGCTCATATAGATCGAGCGCTGAGGTGCGATTTTCTTGATCGCCAAGTGTGGATTTCCTGTCCGTTGATATTTCATCTGTGATAGTCGTTAGAGGTGAAGATGGCGCGCATGAACACATAAAGGCTAAAATACCCACNAACATTAAACTGCGATGGATCCAAAATTTTATGATNAAGATCGAATCAATTGGGACTTTATACATTGTGGCAACACCTATTGGGAATTTAGGAGATATGACCATTCGTGGTATCCAAATTTTGANAGATGTTACNATTGTGGCCTGNGAGAGCNCTCGNCANAGTNANNTACTCCTTGAACATTATTGCATACATTGTCAAACAATAAGCTATCAAGANCAAAACGACCAAAAGGTTTTGAAAAAAATTATGTACTATCTGTCATGCGGAGAGTCGGTGGCATTTATTTCAGATGCCGGAACTCCACTCATTTCAGATCCCGGTTATCGATTGGTGTCGAGTGCGCGTGATGCTGGTCATAATGTAATTCCTGTGCCCGGCTGCTCTGCTTTAACTGCGGCAATAAGTGTTGCCGGGCTACCGCCCGATCAATTTAGATTTGTAGGATTTCTGTCAGCCAAGGCTTCTCAGCGCAGATCTTCTATGAAATCTTTATGCAATTGTAGCGAAACTTTGATATTTTATGAGGCGCCACATCGAATACTTTCTACTTTGCAGGATGCTTCTCAGATCTTTGGTGCGGATCGAAATGCTTTCATAGCTCGTGAAATTAGTAAAAAGTTTGAGACATATCATCGTGCTTTACTCGGAGATCTTTTCGCANTTGTTAAGTCCGATCAGAACCAACAACGCGGTGAAATTGTGTTAGTTGTTGCAGGTAAACAAGAAAAACCAGAGGTTACTGAAATTGAGTCTGAGAGAATCTTAAAGGTTTTGATGGAAGAATTGTCCCCAAGTAAAGCGGCAGCTTTGACTTCAAAGATAACAGGGCTTCAAAAAAAAATGTTATATGAAAAAGCGTTGGCAGTTCAAACTAAGAAAAGGAACAACTAACAGTNTTGTCTACAGAGGCCAAAAATCCCATTTATTACACTGATTAAAAACGCTAACTCAAAAATTTGTTCCATAATGTACGGTCAGTGTTTTTCCTATTTCATAAGATTTTGTTCGTTCCATCCTACGACGTCTTGCCATAAATTNACAATCTCGCAAAATAATTCAGCAGTTTTTATTGCATCATATAAAGCACTNTGCGCTTCTTTGTCATTAAAGCCCATACCCGCCACCTTGCACGCTTTTGCCAGAACGGTTTGCCCATANGCTAGGCCTGCCAACGATGAAGTATCAAAGCATGAGAAAGGATGAAAAGGATTACGTTTGATTTTTGTGCGCTTGATTGCTGCGTTCATGAAAGCTAAGTCAAAGTGAGCATTGTGTCCAACTAATATGGCCCGACTACATTTGGTTCTGCTAATTTCACGACGGATTGACAAAAATATCTTTTTAAGAGCATCCATTTCATCAACTGCTATCCGACGAGAATCCTGCGGGTCAATCCCCGTAAATTCTAAAGAGGAGGGCTCAATCACCGAGCCGACGAATGGGGTGATATGCTTATTAATGCTACTTTTGATTGATAGCTTAAANTTGTCATCCATCTCTAAGATTACNATTGCTATTTCGAGAAGAGCATCAGTCTGGGCGTTGAAGCCACCACTTTCGATATCCACGACTACTGGTAAAAAACCTCTGAATCGCTGTGATATGGGATATAAATTTTCTTGATGTGTCATGTGTATTTAAGTTTCAAGCCGCCAATTTAGGGTAAGTCCTGCCGCTAACGGCACTAAATANGAATNTCGGTAATCGATCCGCTTCGGCACTTGCCATGGATCACGCACTAACGAAATAAATTCAGAATTTTTTTCTAAGCCGTAAAAATCAGCGCCATTTATACTTGCAAATTTTTCTAACTGATGTAACGCGCCTGCTCGCTCAAAAACTTCCGCGTACAATTCGATGGCTGCATGATGACTAAAACAACCAGCACAACCGCAGGCACTCTCTTTATCTTCTCGAGGGTGTGGCGCTGAATCTGTCCCTAAAAAAAATTTTTTTTCTCCACTGGTTGCGGCTTTAATAAGAGCATTTTGATGTAGGTCTCGCTTTAGAATTGGTAAACAAAAGAGATGTGGCCTGATACCACCAACCAGCATATCATTTCTATTAAAAAGTAAGTGTTGCGGTGTGATGGTAGCAGCGATATATTTATCGTTGTCTCTTACAAAGTCAACACCTTGTTTTGTTGTGATATGCTCCAATATGATCTTCAACTCGGGAAACTTATGTTTTATTTGTGTTAGGTGACGATCTATAAATATTTTTTCGCGGTCGAAAATATCTACCGAACTGTCTGTCACTTCTCCATGNATTTGAAGTGNTATTCCCAGTTCTTGCATAATTTCAAAGACTGCATCTAAACCATTAAGATCTGTGACGCCAGATGCGGAATTAGTTGTTGCGCCAGCTGGGTAATATTTGCACCCAAAGATCAGACCTTGACTATGTGCGGTTCTTATACATTCTATTGATGTGTGATCGGTCAGATACATAACCATCAGGGGAGTCCAGTCGCTATCAGACGGTCTATAACTAAGTATTGAGTCACGATACCTTTTAACTGACTCTGCCGATGTGACGGGAGGCGATAAATTGGGCATTATGATGCAGCGTTTAAAACAACGCATCGCGGCAGGAACTGTTGTTTCTAACGCGTCTTTGTCGCGAAGATGTGCGTGCCAATCATCGGGCTTTATTATTGAAATTCTATCCATTGGCTAGATCATCGAACTAAAATTGCAACGATTACATTTGTCTTAATGATAGCCTCGTAATTACGATGGTGCATTCTCTTTTTGTAAGTAGACGAGTAAAAATTATGCGCTGTCGCGACTGGTGACTAGCAAAATTTTACGAATCTTTATCCTGAGTGAGCTTGGTATAAACGAATTTATTCGGCATATTGGTGCAAATATGAGTCGATGATATTTTTTACAGCTAAAAGACCAGCTAGAATAAAGAACGCGCCACAGGGAAAATTGAAAATTAATACTTCAAAGTTNTCGCCGAAAGGCTGTAATACCCAGTTTTTCGCTGCTGATCCGAATATTAGATGCATATTTTTAAAAATCGTGCCTGCCCCTAAAAGTTCACGTAATATTCCCACAATTGATATAACGACTAAAAAAGCGGTGCCGCAAACTAATCCGTCATATGCTGCTTGCATGACAGTCTTGTTGCATGCAATTACCCTTAGTCGGTCCCATATGACTCCATTAGTGGCAATGAGAGGAACGAAGATTCCTATCGAAGTGGATAGCGCATAGGCAAAAGCTTGCATCANTAAATCGGTAATCGTCACCAGAGCAGCGACCACTAAAATGGCAAATGGCATCTTAGTTTTTTCAGTGAGTTTTTTACGATTTAACGAGACAAGAACATTTGAACTTATCAGAACGAGAAGGGTNGCAAGTCCCAAAGCAAGCGCATTAGACAAAGTGGTAGCAATTGCCAGCACTGGAGTTATACCTATAAGTCGTACCAGCGTTAAGTTATTAGACCAAAGTTGTTTATTGTTTTTTTTAAAGAAGGAGGTGTCGCTCATCAATTTATTACTTCCATTTTTTTGAGTGAATCGTTGCCTTTATTTAGGATTACATCACTGAAGTTTAGTGTCGCGAATACTTGTCGTACAACTGCTCTCAGCGTNATGGTTGCTCCTGTAAATGAGTCAAAAGCGCCGCCATCGGGTACTAAACCCCACTCTACGTCAGTAGTGTTGGAAAGAGATCGTCCGGAAAATTGACTGATCCAANGGCTCTTAGTGATTTCTATCTTGTCTCCCAGTCCCGGTGTTTCTTGATGGGACGTTACGCGGACATCAATAATATTTCCTGCCATATTAATACTAACAAGTATATTGATATCGCCACTGTATCCCTCTCCAACGGCTGGAATTATCACCGCTACCGGGATGCCGTAATTCTTGACAACATAATAATCGCTGCCATTATTTAGCCCGAGTGACCTCAAGTGCGTTTCAGGCACCGATAGTGACTCAATAAAAACGTCTTCATTATGATAACCTTTCGGTATGAGTTTAAGTAACTTTTCTTTTTTGGACGAAAGTATATTTGAAGAAATAATTTCTTTCGTGGAGGAGTGCACAAAACCCAATACCAGCATTAATAAAATAGCAGGCACACTAATGAACATGATTCTTCGCAGGCTTGCCTTACTTGTCATCTATTCTTGTCGCTNTCAGCAGTTGTAACGATATACTTATCTATCGTTGGAGCTATGAAGTTGGCTGTGAGGACTGCAAAGGCCANGCCGTCTGGATAATCACTCCAGCCTCGCAAAAAGAAAACTAAAACTCCAATGAGAATTCCAAAAGCAAGACGCCCACTAGCGCTTTTTGNAGAGGATACAGGATCAGTAATTATAAAAAAAGCGCCGATCATTGTCGCTCCGCTAAAAAGGTGGAANATTGGGGACCCTAAACTCGCAGAGCTTCCAGAATCCCAAAAAACAAGTGATAAAATCGCAATGCTTCCTAACATTCCACCGGGTGCATGCCAGGTAATTATTTTGGAGATGATCAAGAACAAACCACCCAAAAGAAAACCTAGGTTAACCCATTCCCAACCGACTCCAGCCCACCCACTCTCTGAAAAGATTTCGTTTTCGATGTACAGTTGGGTTACAAGGAGACCATTATTTTGCTTAAAAATTTCAAGCGGAGTTGCGCCAGTAATACCGTCGAATTGCTGTATANNGCCAATTATAATCATGATCGAATCAATCAGCGTNAGGTTNTGGGCCTCAGTAGAATAAGATGNGTCCNCAGCAACCCATTGACTCATTGAAAAAGGAAAACATATTAATAATGTTGCGTAGCCCACCATTGCAGGGTTGAAAGGGTTGGATCCCAGGCCGCCGTAGGCATGTTTTCCTATCAGGATTGCTACAAAGCACCCTATGATGGGTAACCACCAGGGGGAAAGAGGAGGTAGTGATAAGCCAANTAAGACGGCAGTTAAAACGGTACTAAAGTCTAGCGGGCAATAATTAAGCGATTTTTCTTTAAGGCTGAGTGCAATAGCCTCAAAGACTACTGAACTGAAAATGCAAATAAAAACATTTAAAGAAACACCCCAACCGAAGTGCCAAGAGAGTGCTAAGAAACCAGGGAAACAAGCTAAAATGACCAGCAAGGCTATTTGGTCACCGGTTCGATCAGTGGTATTCAGCATGAAATTGGTCATTCACATTATCCCACGGAACCCAGAAAAGGCCACAGACATTAGTCCCATTGTAATCAGGGCAATGGGTCCACCTTGGAGGTAAATGGGGATGTGTGGGCCAGTTATTTTTTGCTGTAGGTTTGCAAATGAAATTAGAACGATGGAAAAACCAATTCCCGCGCCAAGGCCATGAGACGTTGCTTGAAAAACTGACGTAACGTTCTCAGAATTCTGCAAGGCAATTCCTAAAACTGCTGAATTAATAAATAAAAGGGGAAAAAAAATATTAAAAATTTTATTGGAGCAAACGTTATATTTCCTAATAAAAAATTTGTGAAGCGATACGACTGCAGCGATCAGTAGCATGAAGGAAAGGGTTCGTAAATAAACAAGTTGTAGCGACTCAAGAATTATTTTTTCAAANCAATANTTAACGCCCGNGCTAATCGTCATCACTGANGTTGTTATNAGGGCTATNNTGGGAACGGCTTNCNTATCTTCANNAAGACGCATNGAATCAGACACGCCTANGGTTTGCACTANNACATAGTTATTNCTNAGGCTAGCCACAATAATTAAGTAAGTGAATTCTTCTATTGTGAGCATCCTNTATCTCCAATAAACCAGAAATGTCAGCACCNAATTTTGCCNAGGTTNGACTCTTCAATGATTTTAGGTTACTCGCTGTCCCGGAGAGGCTCCAATGTCAGGTTCAAGTAAATAGATACCGGTTTCTGAGCTTGCGGCAAGCACCATTCCATGAGAAGTACCAAATCGCATTTTGCGAGGAGCTATATTAGCTATCATCAATGTAAGCCTTCCNTCCAGTTCCTCNGGGAGATAAGCAGATTTTATGCCTGAAAAGACTTGTCTTTTTTCCGTGCCAATATCTAATGTAAGTTTAACTAACTTATCTGCTCCCTGAACTGCCTCAGCTTTAACGATTTTTGCGATTCGGAGATCCATTTTTTGAAATTCTTCGATTTTGACCTCGTCAACTGCTTTTGGGTTGACTCCGGCCTTGATCTCGGTTGTTGATGTTTCGTTTAAATCGACATTATTTGATGCAAGCATTGAATTGATTGATTTTTTATCGATTCTTTTGAGCATAGGTGAGAAAGTTTTAATATGGTGATTTTTCAGTGGCTTAGTTATATCACTCCAATTTAATTCATCATTCAAAAACATCTCACTGGCTTTTGCTGTCCTGGGAAGGATCGGTTTTAGGTAGATCATGAGTATGCGGAATAAATTGATTCCCAATGAACAGATTTCTTGCACCTCTTGCTTTTTTTTCGGATCTTTATTTAATTTCCAAGGCTCTGATTCCGCGATGTATTCATTTATTGAATCTGCCTGAGCCATNATCAANCGNACNGCTCCACTAAAATCTCGATTTTCGTANAGACTGGCAATCTTATCGGAAACACCCGATACCTTTTCNAAAAGTTTAGCATTATGGATCGTTGCNGACAAAACGCCAGCATTANCATGGGTTATAAATTTTGCGCATCTACTNGCAATGTTCACCACTTTCCCAACGAGNTCACTGTTGACTTTTTGAACAAAATCATCGAGATTTAAATCCACATCATCAATTGAACGAGATAGCTTGCTTGCGTAGTAGTAACGGAGATATTCGGGATTTAAATGTTCTAAATAGCTTTTTGCATTTATAAATGTGCCTCTTGATTTGGACATTTTGAAACCATTTATGGTTACAAAGCCATGTACCGCAATTTCGGTCGGTGTGCGGAAACCAGTGCTTTTGAGAATGGCGGGCCAAAATAAAGCGTGGAAGTTGACTATATCTTTACCGATAAAATGATAGAGCTCTGCCGTGCTATCGGGGCTCCAGAAAGCATCAAAATTAATATCTTGTTTTTTGCACAAAGCTTTAAAACTGGCCATATAACCAATTGGTGCATCAAGCCAAACGTAAAAATATTTATTTAATGTGTCTGGAATTTTAAAGCCAAAATAAGGGGCATCGCGACTTATATCCCAATCTTTAAGGCCATCGTTTAGCCACTCACGCAACTTATTAGACACCTCTGTTTGTAAATGTCTGTCCACGGTCCAAGATTTCAAGTAATCAGTGAATTCTGACAGTTTAAAAAAATAGTGTAGCGATTCTTTATTAATAGGAGTAGTGCCAGAGAGGACTGATATGGGGTTAATTAACTCTGTGGCTTGATATGTAGCACCGCAGGATTCACAATTATCACCATACTGATCAAGTGCCTTACACCTAGGACACTGCCCTTTTACATAACGGTCTGCCAAAAAGATTTTTTTCTTCGAATCGTAAGACTGCACGACGGCTCTTTGAGTAATGTAGCCTCGGTCGACTAAACGTTTATAAATTAAATTGACTAATGTTTTGTTTTCATCAGTATGTGTGGAGTGAAAGTGGTCAACATTAATCAAGAAATCAGAAAAGTCAGCTTCGTGGGACGCTTGCATTTTCTTTATGTGCTCTTCTGGAGAAATTTTTTGCTCGTCCGCTTTCAGCATTATTGCCGTGCCGTGCGCATCATCGGCACACACGTAGTAACAATTGTTACCTTGTAATTTTTGGAATCGAGTCCAAATGTCTGTTTGTGTGTACTCAAGTATGTGCCCAAGATGCAAAGGGGCATTAGCGTATGGGAGCGCGCTGGTGACAAGTATGTTTCGGACAGCAGACATTAAGGTTGATGGCCAAAATAAGATATTAAGGTCTTTAATCATATATAGTTTGAACTAAATTTTCATTTGTTATTCTTGCAAATATTGTTAGTTTATTAGAGGGAAGTTATGTTTTACGGGGTGAATTTTGATTAATAATGTAAAAAGTGTTGTTGCGGTTGCTTCTGGTAAAGGAGGAGTAGGGAAGTCGACAGTTGCAGT
This sequence comes from Porticoccaceae bacterium, assembly GCA_002720735.1. Lineage (GTDB taxonomy): Bacteria > Pseudomonadota > Gammaproteobacteria > Pseudomonadales > Porticoccaceae > TMED48. Next base: position 8,249 of record PBJN01000005.1, on the reverse strand, counting down.
TAATTTAGCATTAGGATTATGCCATGGAGGCTATGACGTAGGGCTTCTGGATGCGGACGTTTATGGTCCGAGTATTGCAAAGATGCTTGGTGTAAATGAGGGCACACGTCCAGAATCTGTTGATGGAAAAAAACTTTCACCCATAAAAAGTTTTGGGTTAAGTACTATGTCAATGTCTTACCTTGTAACAGAAACAACTCCAATGGCTTGGAGAGGTCCTATGGCCTCGGGTGCTCTAAAACAGATGTTACATTTTACCGACTGGGGAACTCTGGATGTTCTTTTAGTAGATATGCCTCCAGGCACTGGTGATATTCAACTCACGCTCTCGCAACAAATAGCTCTTGCAGGTGTGATTATAGTGACAACGCCTCAGGATATAGCCCTGTTGGATGCTAAGCGTGGAATTGAGATGTTTAGAAAAATGCATGTTCCCATTCTGGGAGTGGTTGAGAATATGGCAATGCATGAGTGTAAGTTTTGTGGTCAGAGCCAAGAGATTTTTGGGACCGGCGGTGGAACAGCGATTGCCTCGGAGTACAACACCGTTTTGCTAGGCCAATTAGCATTGGATAGGGATATAAGGGAGTATGGTGACCGGGGCATACCAGTGATAGCAGCGGATGCTACAAGCAAAGCTGCCCTCGCTTGCAAAAGCATGGCAGATTCAGTCGGCAGAATTCTTTCCAGCCGACAAGAAAATGAACCGGAGTTGGTTATAGACTAATTTAATTAAAAGATAAAACTTTCTGCGATAGATGGCTATCTACGTCAGATATTTTTGCCAGATTGATGGCATGCCGCTTGGAGCGATAATTATGAGTATAAAGTCAGATAGGTGGATCAGTAAGATGGCCACAGAAATGGGGATGATAGAACCATTTGAAGGAAGGCAAATCAAAGATGTCTCCGGTAATAAAGTTATATCCTACGGAGTGTCAAGTTACGGATATGATGTTCGCTGTGCTGACGAATTTAAGATTTTCACTAATGTTCATTCCAAAACAGTTGATCCCAAGAATTTTGACTCTGACGCTTTCGTCGATATCTCTGGAGACTTTTGTGTCATTCCACCGAATTCCTTTGCATTAGCGAGGACTGTTGAATACTTCAGGATCCCCCGCACAGTGCTCACTATTTGTCTTGGAAAATCAACTTATGCTAGATGCGGAATCATTGTGAATGTAACCCCCTTAGAGCCTGAATGGGAAGGGCACGTGACTCTTGAATTTTCAAATACTACCAATCTGCCGGCAAAAATATATGCTAACGAGGGAGTAGCGCAAATGGTGTTCTTTGAATCGGATGATTACTGCGAAATTTCTTATGCGGACCGTGATGGAAAGTATCAGAGGCAACGGGGAGTAACACTTCCCAAAGCATAGGTGTTAAATGATTACCTAGTCAGGGATTAAGAAGCGCATCCCTTAACTCTAACGCCTGCTGCTGCAATTTTTGTGTGTTCTCGGGACCGGTTCGCAATAATTGCTTTTGGATTGGTGATAAGTTTTCAAGATCTGGGTCGGCAAATTGGTAAAGAACGGACTCCTGTGACAATGCAATTGGTCGCGCTATTATGGGCGTGGATAAAATTTGCTCAATTGATTGCAAGATAATCCCATCCATTTGTCGAGAACTATAGCCCATTTCTGCGAAAGCGGCCTCTAACAGTGGCCGGGTGGTGTGAAATATTTCTGCTATTAATTCCATGTTTAAGCCTAATATGACACTGATGGTTTTGTTGTAACGCTCGTAATTCCCTGCATTTAAGAGAAGCTCATTACCAGTCTTGTGGACGGTAAACTCTCCCTCGGGCGTATTTAAAGGGAAGATTTTATTTAATATAACTCCGCGTGATAAACCATCAAAGTAGCTTGCAGCCCTTCGGAAGAGGTCATCTTTTGTGATCCATCGAATAAAAGATGAGTCTGACGAAATTTTAGTCAAACTATCTCTTAGGAAAGAGTCACTTTCATTTAGTGCTGGCAGAATTACTTGTTCTTCGACCGTTACNTTACTTCCCGTGGGAGCTAACCTTGGAGTTGATGGGGGAATTTTCGCTTCGGGAATTATTGGCTCTTTNGGTATTGCGGCTGCGGTTGCATCCGTTTCGCCGGTGTAAACAAGCGAGGAATCCATATTTTCGGTTTGGCGTGTAACTAGGACTAAAGTTGAAACCAAAATGACGATAATAATACATAATAAAATAATATAGACATTTGATCTTTTTAGAAGATTGGAATTGTTCATTTGTCACCCAAATTTTTAGCGATCATTTGCTCACCATTTATTACAGCATTCTGAATTAACATATCATAGGAGTCATTATTTTCTATTTGTTCCGATTTTACTAGAAAATATGTCCAGTTTTTTGCGAACCATAAAGTTGTATGACGATTTTTGTTGTCCCGTTTTCTGGACAGAACTATTGTTTCAATTGGTCCAAGTGGGGTTTCAATGGTTTCTTCGCCAACTTTCTGATATTTATAAAGTTGTTTTTTTCCACGATTAATAACAACGTATTCAAAAACAACTTGCCCTTCAACTAAATCGCGCTGCAATTGCAAACGATGAGTGCTAGTGTCATAAGCATGGGCTGGTACAAAGACTTCCGTAACTTCCCCCTTTTTTTTATATACAACTTTATTTTCGTTCCACAAGAACTTTTGCTCCTCGTGACGAATTGCTCCAAAAAAAGAACGTTTATCATATGAGTATAGGGGTAGCAATTTACCACTATGATCAAATTTATACCTCGACAATTGAGATAAAGTGCCAAAAAGAGATGATGCATCTAAAATATCTTCATAGATATTGTTTTTAACAAAAGAGACGGTTCTTCTCGCTTTAATTGGGATGCCGTTATATGTTGCCGTATATTCTGCAATTGACTCGATTACGACTACGTCTGAGGTTGGCACATTACAGAGAATAGGGGTTGCGGCTAAAAAACTTAGAAGAAGCAGGAATGCTTTTTTTGTCATACCACACCTTGGGATTAAATTGATTAGTTTCAAGGGCCAAACCGACCATCGTGTATCTGACTAGTTTTCTTGAATTGTTGTCCCATTTTGGGTAGCGGAATGCCATCAAAGATAGCGATTCCATTTTTCAGCGCTATGCGCTTATCGCAAAACCACTGAACTGCCAATGGAAAGATAATGTGTTCCATTTTCAGCACTCTCTCGGCTAATGATTCTGGACTTTCATCGGGACGAATTTTTACTTTTGCTTGCAGAATGCAAGGCCCATCATCAAGGTTCTCATTTACGAAGTGTACCGTCGCGCCTGCGAAAGAATCGCCAGCTTCTAAAGCTCGTTGATGAGTCTTCAACCCTTTGTATTTTGGTAGGAGTGAGGGGTGAATGTTAATTACGTTACGGTGGAAGCGGCTCAAGAATATATTGCTCAGAATACTCATAAATCCAGATAAAAGAATTAACGTTGGATTGAATTTTTCCACAGTCTTGGCAAGGGTAAGGTCAAACTCATCGCGATTGTTAAAATGAGTATGATCAAGAGTGATTGCGGGAATGCCAGCGAGTTTTGCCCTTTCTAGGCCAAATACATTCGCTCGATTGCTGATCACAGCGACAATTTCGGCGTTAAACTTTCCTGCATTCCGGGCATCTATTATTGACTGGAGATTTGTGCCATTTCCCGAAATAAGAATAACGATCCGATTTGTGGCATTATTTTTGCCATATTTATGAACGCTCAAAACAGACTTTGACCTCTGATGTATTTATTGTTTCGACATGTCCAATTAAAAATGGTTCCTCACCTGATGTTTTGAGCACTGCTAATGCGTGGTCAATGTCTCGGGGAGAAACACAAATTATCATGCCAATTCCACAATTGAACGTGCGATACATTTCATGCATGTCAATGTTTCCTTTCTGCTTTATCCATTCAAAAACTTTTGGTATTTCCCAAGAAGAACAATTTATTTTTGCTTTACTGTTTGGTGGGAGAAATCTCGGTATATTTTCGAGTAGACCTCCACCGGTAATATGAGCGAGGCCATGAATGGGTAACTCTTTATGTAGGTTTAGCACTGATTTTACGTAAATTTTAGTTGGTGTCATCAGTAAATCGATAAGAGGTTTATTGTCAATCTGCTCACTGACAACAGCCGTTTCAAATTCCTCTAACACTTTCCGAATTAGCGAAAAACCATTAGAATGTGGACCGCTAGATCGGAGCGCGAGGAGAGAATCGCCAGCACTCACTTTGCTACCATCTATAATCTTGTTTTTCTCAACAACTCCGACGCAAAATCCAGCGAGGTCATAATCAGTTCCCCCGTACATGCCTGGCATTTCTGCTGTTTCTCCTCCAATTAACGCGCATCCTGAGAGCTCGCAACCATTTGCGATACTCTTAATAACAGACGCTGCGGTTTGTACATTTAACTTTCCTGTTGCGAAGTAATCTAAAAAAAATAGAGGTTCAGCGCCGGAGCAAATAATGTCGTTAACGCACATTGCCACTAGGTCTACGCCGACGTTTTGGTGCTTGTTATATCTTGTAGCTAGTTTTAATTTTGTACCCACGCCATCTGCGCTGGATACAAGAACAGGCTGACGATATGAGGTCGGCATTTCGAAAAGCCCTCCAAAACCGCCAAGACCGGATAAAACCTCCAGTCTATGTGTCTGTGTTACCGAGTCTTTAATTTCTTCAATGAGTTGTGCCCCCGCATCAATATCGACTCCGGAGCTTTTGTAGCTGAGAGATTGGTTTTTATTGTTCATATAAATTCATGGTGTTTAAAATGCATTTATTTTAGGGGTAATAACCAAATTTTTCATCAATCTCTGGTATATTTACGTTGTTAATGTGGAGATTAATTTGAAATCTTTCGCCTACCTCATTTCTTTGTCTTTGACCTTGTTTTTTTATTCATTAAGCATGGGAGAACAGGTAAATAACCTCTACAGTACAGAAGTTTTAATTCCCAATCAAAGCCGTCTCGCTAAAGAGCAAGGTTTACGGGATGCTTTACGGAAAGTGGTGGTCAAATTAACAGGAAATAGCAAGTTGGCTTCAGCAGATGAGCTTGTTGAGGCACTTAATAATCTCGATGATTACATCGAAGTGTGGGGTTACTCGGATGCGCCTGACACAACTTTGAACGAGCCAGAAAAAATCGGTTTGAAAGTAAGTTTCTCTCCGACCGTTATGGAGAGATTTTTGCGTGTCCAAAAATTTCCGCTTCTACCGTCGAATCGACCTTTGATATTGCTTTGGATATTAAGTGATGATCTGGAACTTGGACGTCAATTCGTAAACACTCAGACTCAGCCCATCATAGTGAATCTAGTGAAAAATAAGCTGGATCAGCGAGGTATCCCATTTGTATTTCCAAATTATGATCTTGAAGACGCATTTGCTCTTCCCATCCAAAACGCTTGGCGACTGGATGCCGAAATTATTGCCGAAGCATCCCAAAGATATGGGAGTGATGTTTGGTTAATGCTGCGTTTTTACAAAACATCCACAGGTGAAATTCGAGGTGCATGGCTTTATCAAGCGGCGGGTGTCAGGAAATTGGGTGACTATCGATCAGCTAACATCTCCGATTTTTTAGATGTTTCATTAAACAAAATTATTGATGAGGTGGCTGATCATTACGTTTTTATTCCTCAGACGATACAAAATCGTGTATTGTTAAGAGTCGATGGGATTAATTCTTATTCCGAATATAAAGAGTTAATTAGTAATCTTGAGCGACTAGAGTTGGTAAAAAACATTCAAACTTCAGAAGTATATGAATCGAGAGTTTCAATTGCTGTTGATGTCGAGGATGAACTTCACAGACTGTATAGGTCTTTAATAAGGAGCGGCACATTTCTCCCAGTTGTTTCTGAACAATCTTTTGATTCTGGTGAAATCGCACTTCGTTGGGTAAAAAAGTGAGTCAGCTCAGCTTGGCTGTCACCTTAGATAACGAAGCTACTTTCGAAAATTTTTATGCTCCGTTTGGAACGCTTCAGCATACTGCAATGCAGTGTTTGTCAAAACGATCTGAGCAGTATATTTTTTTATCGGGTAATGCAGGGACGGGATTATCTCATTTGCTGCAAGCCGCTTGTAAACTTGAAAGAGATTCAATCTATATAAATTTTGGACTATTGGATGGAAATTCTATAGATAAAATTTTCGACGGCTTGGAACAAATGTCTCTTGTCTGTTTGGATGATATTCATATTATTTTATCAAACCAATGTAGGCAAAAAGAAATTTTCCACTTTTTTAATCGCTGCTCTGAAAACGGAACTCGTTTGGTNCTCGCCTCTCATAAACGATTAAACGTAATAAATATTCGTTTTCTTGATTTAGTTACTCGGCTGAAGTCAGGAGTGGTATTGCATTTCGAGGAATTCAGAGATGATGATCTGCTTAAACTTTTAAAATATAGAGCGACGCTGATGGGATTAGATTTNACCCATGACTGCGCTGTTTACATATTTAACCGCACAAGACGAACGGCTGGCGGCGTGGTAGACGCTCTGAGGAAAATTGATCTTAAGGCTTTAACTGAAAAGCGACCAATTACACGACCCCTAATTAAGGCTGCANTAGATCTGTGATCACTTACCGAGTTTCCTCAAATAGGGCAGTTATGACAATAAAGGTAAAGCCCTCGGGGATCATTTAGATTGGAAACCTGTCTTATGTGATCGACAGTCAGGTCCACCGGGCCAACAGTCATTGGATGGGTGAAGACTTGATAANGTGATAAAGCTTTCAATAACTCCAATACATATGCATTGAAGCTTCTGACGAATTGTTGAAACAGGGTGGTTGGCGATTCTTTAAATTCTATCTCGTACTGATCTAATTTTGCTAGCTTTGCAGCAATTACAGTTGCATCCTTCAAGTCACCCAATTCATCAATTAGTCCGTATTTTAAAGCGTCTTCACCGGTCCAGACTTTTCCTTGAGCAATACTTGAAACATGCTCGGACTCGAGGTCGCGTCCACTTGAAACCAAGTTGATGAATTTGTCATAAATGTTATTTACGCTCAGTTGATAAAGAGCTTTTGCTTGGGATGTCATTGGTTGATCGAGTTGCATAATGGACGCCATTGGCGATGTGTCTGGACCATCTGAGTGAATGCCAAGGGAGGTGAGGCTACGCGAAAAGTTTGGAATAACACTGTAAACCCCAATAGAGCCAGTAAGTGTTGTTGGCATTGCCAANATCCTATCAGCCTCTGCTGCTATCCAATAACCCCCTGAGGCCGCATAGCTTCCCATTGATATGACTACCGGTATTTCTTTTGCCCTCACCGACGCGATAGCATCGCGTATTACCTCTGAGGCAAAGACCCCTCCGCCAGGACTGTCGATACGGAGGACTAATGCAGATAAGCTCGGATCATCTCTCGACTGAGTGATAGCCGCTGCTAATGAATCACCACCAATTGTGCCNGGCGGCTGATGGCCATCCAAGATCGTTCCAACTGCGGTTATTACCACTACTTTCTGTTGAGAATTTAATATTCTTCCAGAATTTTCTGAATCAATTTTATTCAAATAATTATGAAAACCTATGCTATCAGTTTCGCCTTCGGGGTTAGTGATTAAATCCTCTAGATACTGTTTAGTCTCGGTACGAGATAATAATTGGTCGATGAGGCCTTTTGATTTGGCTANTTGCGCCGCATCGCCGTGATGAGAATGCAANTGTATATCTAATCGATTTGAGTAGTCTGCTATGGTTCCCGCGGGCAGTTGTCTCAAGTCTTCTATTTTNTCACANTAAAACTGCCATAAGGAATTAACGAGTTTTTGAGTCTGACCACGGGTTTCTGATGACATTTTGTTGGATGTTAATGGCTCTGTAGCGCTTTTGAAGGTGCCCACTCGAAATACATGAACGTCAACTTTTAATGTGTCCAAAGCTTCTCGAAAATAATTTCTGTANGCTCCATAGCNATATAACTGAACAGACCCAAGAGTATTAAGAAAGATTTTATCNGCATGAGCCGCAAGAAAATATTGTTGTTGCGAGTAGTTATCTGCGAACGAAATNATTGGTTTTTTGGTTGCCTTGAAGCGNAAGAGCGCATTTCCAATTTCAGNTAATTTGCTTATTCCTCCATTCTCTAAGCTATCTAAATTAAGTATTAAATGACTAATCCTATGGTCATTTGCNGCAANATCGATTGCNCTTACGACTTCTCTTGTGAGAGTTTCTCGACGCCTCATAGCACTTTGGTCAAATATCTCTCCTACA
>PBJN01000059.1 GCA_002720735.1 Porticoccaceae bacterium | reverse complement strand
AAGTCACTGTTTTATATAATAAAAATAAAGTAAGCCATAGCTCAGTTGGTCAGAGCCGTCGACTCATAATCGATTGGTAGTAGGTTCAAGTCATACTGGGCCCACTATTGATCAAGAGTTGGAGGATTTAGCGATAGTAACCAAGAAAAAATAATGCGAATTTGCGGAAGTTAACTGCTTACACTTCACCGAAATCAACGTAAAGATATTTTTGAATTTGCATAGCAAGTGTCACAAAGACACTGTAACTCTAATTGAGGATTTATGAGAGCAAAACCAGCGTTGTTAACTAGTTTTTTTTAATCACGCAAGATATATATACCTCAGCTTCTATAATTAAGCCTAGTGACTATCGATAAAATATCCTAATTAGATCTTTCCTATATGACGCACATTTTGTAAAGTTCAGGTTAAGAGATCTCGAGAAACCAATTTTAATGTCCGCTGAAGAAAATAATTTAAAAATCACCAATTTTTCTTGGCAAATTGATTTCTTAGAACGTAATGTTCTGGAAGATGATTATTTAAAAAAAGCTGCGCGACTATTTGATCCCATTCTGCGAGCTGAAAAAGTAAATTTAGCTCGCTTGAACAAACCGCTTATTATCGGAATCAACGGTGCACAAGGATCTGGAAAATCGACACTCGCTGATTATATTAAAAGCTATATGTGCGCTGAGGGTCATTCAGCAGTATCTTTATCGTTGGACGATTTCTATCTCACGCGAGAGGAGAGATTTCAATTGAGCAGAGATACTCATCCTCTATTAGCTACTCGCGGAGTTCCTGGTACACATGACATAGCTCTTGCAATGAACACATTGGATCGACTTTCTCAAAAAATAGGAACTGTTTCGATTCCACGCTTTGATAAGTCAATAGATGACAGACATTCAAAAGAAGATTGGGAAATAGCGCAATTACCAATCCAACTCATCCTTCTCGAAGGATGGTGCCTTGGTGCAAAACCGCAGCCAGCTGATTCCCTCGCTATACCAGTTAATGAATTCGAAAAAAATCATGATTCAAATCAAGCCTGGCGAGAATATGTGAATAAAGCACTTGCAACGAATTATCAATCCTTATTTCAATTAGTCGATAAATGGGTCATGTTGCGCGCACCATCGTTTGATGCAGTCTACAGGTGGCGACTTCATCAAGAGGAGAAGCTCATAAAAAAAATTTTAACCCAAGGCAAGCCTTTGCCTCCTGAAATTATGCAACCGAATGAAATCAAACGCTTTATCGAGCANTATCAACNCATCACCGAAAGCACCTTGATAGANTTACCAAAGAGAGTTCATTACCTNTACCATTTGGATGAGTTTAGAGAGATCACAAAGCATGAGAGACCTGTACCTTANGCTTGTAAAATCCCGAACTCANAGNAATCGAACTGCAAACNAAACAATGTACTTAGATTAGGCTAAGCATCANAGTTCCGGTGAGGTTCTATCCCTTCAATACAGTGCAGGGCAAATTCTAAATCACTAATGAGGTCCTCACAATTCTCGATACCGACTGAAAGCCTTACCAAACCATCAACGATACCCAATGAATTACGAATAGATTCTGGTACGGAAGCATGAGTCATTATTGCGGGGTGCTCGATAAGGCTTTCNACTCCACCAAGACTCTCTGCCAGGGAAAAAACTTGCGTATTTTCCAGAAAANTTTTTGCACTNTNNATNCCGCCTTTCAGAACNACGCTTATCATGCCTCCGTAACCCTCCATCTGAATCTTGGCTAGTTCATGTTGCGGATGACTAGCAAGNCCCGGATAGTATACGCGTTCAATCATTGGATGTTTTTCAAGAAATTCAGATATAGCTATTGCGTTTATGCAGTGTTTTTTTATCCGAACAGATAGCGTTTTCAAGCTGCGTANAACCAAAAAACTATCGAAGGGACTCATAATTGCACCAACCGAATTCGATATATACTTGATTTGTTNTGCTAATTCTTCTCGATGCAAAGCACATACGACGATACCTCCTATCACATCAGAGTGTCCATTAAGGTACTTGGTAGCCGAGTGCACTACCATATCAAAACCAAATTCGAGCGGCCGTTGTATAGCTGGCGAACAAAAAGTGTTGTCACACACAGAAACCAACGCATGACGTTTTGCAAAGGCAGTAACCTCNTTTAAGTCNACAAGCTTTAGCATTGGGTTGGTTGGGGACTCGACCCAAATCATTNTAGTATTTTTNCGTAAAGCCACCTCCAACTTCTTAGGATCGCTCATGTCAACGAAAGTAAATTCCAACCCTGATGAACGTTTTCTCACGTTCTCAAATAACCTAAAGGTACCACCATAAAGNTCATCAGAAGCAATTATGTGATCTCCTGAATTTAATATCTCCANNACTACAGCGGTAGCCGACATACCCGAGGCAAAAGCAAACCCCTCACATCCTCCCTCCAAGCTACTGATGCATACCTCCAAAGCTCTTCGAGTGGGNTTATGACTACGCGAATATTCGTACCCCTTGTGCTCTCCCGGACTTTGTTGAACATACGTAGAAGTGGCATAAATCGGAGTCATAATCGCTCCGGTCGATGGGTCAGGACTCTGCCCAGCATGAATCGCTCGTGTCTCAAATCCAAGTTGATCACTCTTTCTGTTCATANTTATCCCTAATTTTTGAAAAAAAGATTTCTCTCATGATTGATTAAATCAATTTTTGTGATAAAACCTAAAAACAAACTTCCGTCAAAAATTATCGCCACTTTATTCGAAGTCAAAGCTGTCCTCAACACCCGCAAACTCGCGTCCTTCTCAAGCACTTCAAAATTAGTGCACATATATTCAGCTGTTGTTTGAGAAAATGCTGAGCTGCTGATGCTAACAGCCTCGAGCAAATTTTCTTCATCTAAAATGCCAACGAGTTTCTCTTTATCCAACACGGGTACCTGAGACACATCAGCGGAGCGCATACGATTATATGCGGTATTCAGCGTATCGGACGGCGCAACAGAAATCATATCACCGCTGTCTGCTCTGCGACTTATCATATCTGTTAGGTTACCGACACATGATTTTTTAAGTAACTGGTTGTCATGCAACCAGCTNTTGTTNAACGCCTTCGATAAATACTTATTACCNGTATCACATATAAATGTGACGACTCGTTTTGCCTGTTTCTGTCTCTTACACCATTTGACCGCCCCTGCCACCANTGTGCCACTAGAGGAACCNCCGAGGATCCCCTCTTCCCGCAAAAGCACCTGCAATGTTTGNAAAGCCTCCTCATCAGAAACGATTTCCGCATCATCTACTAGAGANANGTCTAAGTTATCTGGTATAAANTCCTCTCCNATCCCTTCGACTAACCATGAACNGCCATCATAAACGAAATTACCTGTGGTGACGGCATCCGCAACTATGGAACCTTTAGGATCAGCAACNACCATCTTGACGTCGAGTTGTTTCTCCCTGAAAAATTGGGCCATTCCAGTGACTGTGCCACCCGAACCGACACCACACACGANAGCGTCAACTTGCTCTTCCAACTGCCGCCAAATCTCAGGAGCTGTAGTTAAACGATGNGCCAAAGGATTCGCCGGATTAGAGAACTGGTTTGCTAAAAAACTTCCGGGCACAGATGCCGCAATTCTCCGCGCTACTGCATGGTAATAGTCTGGATGTCCCTCTGGAACATCGGATCGAGTTAAGACCACCTCCGCTCCCAGACCTTCCAGATGAAGAATCTTTTCGCGGCTCATTTTATCNGGGATAACAAGAATAATACGATATCCTTTTATTGCGGCAACAAGTGCTAATGCAATCCCCGTATTACCTGCAGTGGCCTCAATAATTGTGCCTCCAACCTTGAGTGCTCCACTTTTTTCTGCTTCTTCAACAATCGTGAGAGCTATCCTATCTTTTATCGAGCCTCCAGGATTTTGTGATTCCAACTTTACAAATAACTCACAGTGACCTGTATCAAAACAATTAATCTTAATAACGGGGGTTTCGCCAATAAATTGGAGAATGGAACTCGTATTGCTNGTACTCATTAAAAACACCTTTTATCTTTATCTAACCGTGAATATGCAAAGAGTAAAAACTTTTCTGAAAGCCAGAGCTGATTAAAACTTAAAGATCATCACATCCGAAAACGTCAAAAATGGATCATAGTTTTTTTTACAAGACTAATGCAGGAATTTGTTAACATCGNCTCCTCCGATTTTTCACTACGACAATGGGTGGTTAAGAATTACAGTGTCATCTCTATCTGGCCCGGTGGAAATAATGTCGATAGGNATCCCAATAAGAGTNTGAATCCTAGAAATATATGCCCTAGCGTTTGCNGGTAGCTTGTCGAACTCTCTTATACCTTTGGTGCACTCGTTCCAACCTTCAACCTTTTCATATACTGGAGTTATTTTATGGTAATCATCAGCATGCTGCGGAAAAAACTCGCTGGAATGATCCCCTCCACGATATCCAATACAGATATTTAAAGAATTAAAGCCGTCAAGCACATCGAGCTTCGTAAGACACAAGGCTGATAGACTATTTGTAACAACAGCTCGNCGCAAAGAAACAACGTCCAACCATCCGCATCTCCTCTTTCGTCCAGTGGTCGTACCAAATTCCATACCCAACTCAATCAGTTGTTCTCCTANAGCACAGGTTAACTCAGTTGGNAATGGACCCTCTCCAACCCGAGTAGTGTATGCTTTCGTGATTCCAACAACAGAATCCAAATACAGCGGGCCAAGTCCGGAGCCTGTGGCAGCCGCACCCGCAGTTGTGTTGGATGACGTAACATAAGGATACGTCCCATGGTCAATATCCAACAAACTTCCTTGAGCTCCCTCAAATAAAATGTGCTCTCCCGCCTCTCTTTTTTCCTGCAAAAACAAACTTATATTGGCCCGCAGCGGCAAAAGTTTTGAAGCCCAATTAATGGCGGAATCCAAAATTCGGTCGAAATCAACGCTGGGCCTCCCGTAATACTTAGTCAACGAGAAATTATGAAACTCTACTAATTCACCGAGTTTATTAGCAAAATTCTCCAGATTGTCCAGGTCACCAAATCGTAATCCTCGACGAGCAACTTTATCTTCATAAGCCGGACCGATACCGCGACCAGTAGTACCGATTTTATGGCAACCCCTGGCTAGTTCCCGTGCACCGTCCAGTGCAACATGATAATCCAGAATCAGTGGGCAATTTCCTGAAATCTTGAGTCGCTCTCGCACACTCACCCCACGGTCCTCTAGCATTTTTATTTCCTCAATCAGAGCGTCAGGTGCTAATACTACGCCATTGCCTATAACGCATTTCACTTGAGGACGTAAAATTCCTGAGGGTATCAAGTGAAGTGCGGTCTTTATTCCGTTTATTACAAGTGTATGTCCTGCATTGTGTCCACCTTGAAACCGAACCACGATACCAGCCCTGTCCGTGAGCAAATCAACTATTTTACCTTTACCCTCATCACCCCATTGCGATCCCAGAACCACCACACTTTTACTCATAAATATCCTTTTTTCGGCAATCAGACCGATTAATTTGTGAACTTTATAAGTTGCGAACTACAATGCGGCCGTTATCATTAAGCAATTGTTTATCGCCGCTTTTTACGCACTCTGAGCTTGCCTCTTCAAATAATTGAACAACACGATGTCCAGCTTTACGCAGTTTTTTTGCCTCATTGATTAATAATTCATCGTCACCCATAAAACACCAGACGGCTCCTCTCGACGGAATTTTTCTGTCACTCAGCTCTGCCAATAAATTCAAATCAAACGCAAAGCCAGTTGCTGGCCTATTGCGCCCAAACGCTTTTCCGATACAATCATATCGGCCACCGTTTCCCAAAATTTTTCCGTTACTTGTACAAAACCCTGCGAAGACTAATCCTGTGTGATAATGAAAACCGGGCATCTCAGAAAGATCAAAGTGCATTGATAATCCAGCGTCTTCGACTGAACTCGCTAAATTAATTAATTGCTCAATAGCTTTTAAAACCTCATCGGGTGCCTCGGAGAATTCTGNCAANGCTACCTGCAAAATNTCNCTNCCNCCAACCAAACTNGGNAGAAGAGATAACCATCGAGCNANGCGCGNATTTNTTATATTCNTAGTTATCCAATTTTCAATTTCTGTTCCCGCTTTTCTTTGAAGTAAATCNTAAAATTCTNATTTTAGNANGGAATGTACACCCGCCGACTTNAGNAGTCCTCGACATATGTCAACNTGCCCAATATCAAGACAAACATCACTNATGTCAGCTAAGCNTANACTTTGNANAAATAGGNTTACTACTTCAATGTCTGCATCCANNGACTTCTCACCGAAAAGTTCAACCCCTATGGANGTNGGTGCTCGAGATGACAGCGGTCCTCGTGCCCTAGCATGCAAGACCGTACCTGCATAACACAATCGACTTATTCCTTCCCGTGCAAAGCTGTGTGCATCGATTCGTGCCGTTTGTGGCGTTATATCCGCCCGAATTCCCATCATTTTACCACTCACCTGATCCGTAACTCGGAAAGTAAGCAGGTCCAAGTCTCTTCCAGCCTCAACCAGAAGAGAATCGGTATACTCGAGCATCGGCGGTATTATCAGATCGTATCCCCAGGTATCAAAAAGATTTAGCAAATCTCGACGCAAATACTCCACATTCACAGCTCGATCTGGAAGCACATCCTCAAAACCATCCGGAAGAATCCAACGATCTATCCCAATCACCTATAATTTCCTCCATCAGCGGCGTACCTTCATCGAAAGAACACAAGCAACCAAGGTCCAATCAGAATGCTTGATAAACCGAATATTTCAACCTTATCGGTTCAACCGGGGCCATAATCTGCAGTAGTTTATGCCAACGATCAGACATAGAAAAAGGGAAATACCCTCTCATAAAAATAAAAGNCACTGTTCGGTCAATGTTCTTGAGGCATGATTTCTACCTTTTTTCACATGTCATGTGATNATTAAGCTCAGCTTTCTGGAGTACCAACGCGGTCATGTTCTCTCGGGTGCATGATGAAAGCGAGGACGCGCTCTTGCTCCTTTATGATCCATCAGGTTGTTTGAGATATCGAAAGAATTCGCTGGTTGGCTCAACCAACATAATATCCCCTTTGTTTGCGAAAGCCGATTTATACGCATTGAGGCTTCTCATAAACGCATAAAATTCTTCGTCTTGACTAAAAGCATTGGCATAAATCGATGCAGCTTCAGCATCTCCCTGACCACGCAACTGCTCTGCATCTCTGTANGCATTTGCNAGTTCNATAGTGCGCTCTCTNTCTGCTGAAGCTCGTATCTTCTCGGCGCGCTCTTTGCCAGTAGATCTCAGTTCGGTTGCCTCCTTCGTCCGTTCAGCAGTCATTCGTCTATAAACTTGNTTNCTGACTTCNGANGGNAAATCAATCCGTTTTACCCTCACATCNACTACCTCTATACCGAGGCTTTGNAATACAGTTTCATTTAGTCCCTGTGTGATATTTCTCATCAGCAATTCTCGCTCACCTGAGACCACTTCCTTTAATGTTCGTGTACCAAATTGGTTCCTCAAACCGTTATTTACGCGGTTAGCAAGCCTATTCTGCGCAATGGACTCTACACCGCCCGTCGCTTTGTAATATGTTCCTACATCTTGAATNCGCCATTTAGCGTANGAGTCAACAATCAATCTTTTCTTNTCAATCGTNAAGAANCTTGCAGGTTGCGCATCAACTGTNAGAATTCGTCCATCGAAAATACGCACCTGNTCGGCCAAAGGCAACTTGACATGGAGGCCTGGACTCAGGTCATCATCCACTAGTTTACCGAATCTTAGCTTCACTCCGCGCTCAAACTCAGTAACCACAAACAAACTACTCGCCGCTATGACTNCAAGTNCGGCNAANGTNAGTGATATTCCTACTAATTTATTCATCTCCGCCCCTCTCCTTGCCTNGNGCTGTTNCTCTGAATTCTGTCCAAGACTTGGTCAGCCACTCTATCAACATCAATCGNATCTAAATTATTCGTTTCNCGAGAAAGANTCCTACTCCTCATTAATTGATCCAGAGGCAAGTAAAGCATGTTGTTACCTCCCTTTGAATCAATCAGCACCTTACTTGTTTGCGTCATGACTTCTTCCATGGCATCAATGTAAAGTCGTTCTCGCGTCACAACAGGAGCCTTTTTATATTCTGTAAGTAATGCCACAAAGCGCTCAGTTTCACCCTCNGCTTTTGATACTACCTGCGATTTATATGCCTCAGCCTCCTCTCTTAGGCGCTGTGCTTCACCGCGAGCTTGGGGAATAATGCCATTTGAATATGCTTGGGCGTCATTAATGTAACGCTCCAAGTCCTCTCGCGCCTCTATGACATCATCATANGCCTCTTGCACTTGCGTAGGTGGTCTAGCCTCCTCAATATTAATTTTCACCACATTGATTCCACTATCATAAACATTTAAGTAGTCCTGGAGCTTCTCAGCGGTAGCTACCGCAATCTGCTCTCGTCCAGTAGAAATCACATCATCNAGTCCAGAGCTACCCACTACATGCCTNAGAGCGCTATCGGTCGCTTGCTGGAGCGTTGTCTCTGGATCTTTAATATTCAAAACAAAGGCCTTAACATCAGAAATGTTATATTGAACTGTGAGAGTTAGTTCTGCAATATTTTCATCCTCAGTTAACATCAAGCCTCTCGCAGAGTATTGCCGCTCCTCNGTGACTCTTTCAATTTCTACCGAATCAATCAAAGGGGGATTCCAATGTAAGCCAGGACCAACAGTCTCACTATATTTTCCTAAACGCAAAACAATTGCCTGCTCTTTCTCATCTATTTGGTAAGCCCCCAGCATTGCCCAAAGAAGCAGGACGATGGTAAGCGCAGCAATTNCTAATGATTTGCCACCTGTACCAAANCTATCGCCTCCAGAGCCACCACCGCCAAAATTTGAAAATTTTTCCTTCAATTTTCTGAGCGCCTCATCAATATCAGGAGGACCATCACCACCGCGATTTCCTCCCCACGGATCTTTTCCCCCACCTTGATCATTCCATGCCATAAATCACTCCTATTGCACACTTCATTAAGTTGACCTTAATTGATAATCCACCCAGTTTCTTTATACAATTCTCCGAGATTCTCGTCTAACAAGCCATAGTAAACATGTCAGCGAATTCTTTATAACGCTTTGAAACGCGAGCATAATCAATTCTATTCATTCTGACGTCCACCANAGAGACGCCTCTATTATCAACACTCTCTTTCGTTACCGCTCCACAATTATAAAGCTCAGCTCTCAACGATGCGAGTGCCGGCGGCAAACTTAGTTTTCCTGTAAGAGCGCCATCGTCACTGCATTCCACGATCGCATCAACCAACAAGGTTACTCCCTCACCCGTTTCTGCGGAAACCCATACAGCAGTGGGAGAGCCGTCTGCACCTCTGTCTATTCGACATTCGCAATGGTCCAGCAAATCTACTTTGTTATAAACTATTAAAACACGAATTTCATTTGCGCCAATTTCTCTCAGAACGGTATCTACACTNTATTTCATTGACTCAACGTCTCTTGCTGACGCATCGANGACATGAAGGATCAATGAAGCTCCTCGAATTTCTTCCAAAGTACCTTGGAATGCCTCTATGAGGCTATGAGGTAGATGCCTTATGAACCCCACTGTGTCAGAAAAAACTGTGTTTCTAATTTTCTCGACCTTGCCCCGGCGAATTGTCGGGTCTAATGTCGCAAAAAACTTATCTGCAGCATAAACTCCGCTTTTAGTCAAAATATTAAATATAGTTGATTTCCCTACATTAGTATAACCNACTAATGATATGGTTCTGGTATTCAGTTTGAGCCTGGCCTGTCGCCCCAGAGATCTTTGCTTTCGTATTTTTAACAAACTATTTTTGACGCTGGAAATGCGAGATTTTACCAACCTTCTATCAGATTCTAGTTGTTTCTCGCCTGGCCCTCGAAGACCGATACCGCCTTTCTGTCTTTCAAGATGCGTCCAGCCGCGTATTAGACGTGTCGAAAGATGCTTTAGCTGCGCCAATTCTACTTGCAACTTGCCCTCGTGTGTCCGAGCTCGTTGTGCAAATATTTCAAGTATCAATCCAGATCGATCCACAACTTTGCACTTTAATTTCTCCTCAAGATTTCGTTCTTGGCTCGCTGATAAATCGTGATTAAAAATTATTAANTCNACANCTTTCTCAAGTCTNAGNGATGCGACCTCATCTAATTTTCCCCTACCTAAAAAAAATTTGGGGTGCGGNACTTTTANAGATCCGGNAACAAACCCGACNGCGCTCCCNCCGGTCGACGCCACCANCTCTTTAAACTCAGAGGTNTCNCCTGCCCAAACGTCGGACTGTATCCTCAAGCTCACCATTAANATTCGTTNTCCGCTAATGGGTCGCCCAAAAAACAGCATATTTTATTAGAAATCGTCTTCAGAGAACGTATGCGTATTTCCTAGGTCGTAGCGGCTCTCATTGGTTGCAGAGGACCCTAGGCTCGGCAAGGGGAGTTTCACCGCTCGGGATGGTACCACCGTAGAAATTGCATGCTTGTATACCATCTGGCTAACTGTATTCTTTAATAGAACCACAAATTGGTCAAAAGACTCAATTTGCCCTTGGAGCTTTATACCATTTACGAGGAATATCGACACGGCGACTTTCTCTTTCCTTAGCACATTAAGAAACGGATCTTGTAAATTGTGTCCCTTGGACATTGTTCAGTCTCCTAAAACCGTCAGCACGCTTATGCAACATTTTCACGACTNNTAANTTACCCNAATTAAATTGGGTGAATCATAATATCGTATCGTANTGGACTAAGTGGGGTTTCACACGCGTTTTTTCAAGCGGTTCAGAACATTTTTTTTCTCTTTTTCTCCATCGCTCATTGGATNAACATGCACAATATCAAGATCTGACCAACGTCGCATCCAGGTTAGTTGTCGTTTGGCTAGCTGCCTGGAAGCAAAAATACTCAAATTTTTTGCCGTCTCTAGATCGTATGCNCCTTGAAGAAATCCCCATATTTGTCTGTATCCAACTGCTCTAATGGCAGGAAAATCAGGATGTAAATCCCCACGAGCGCAAAGAGTCTTTACCTCATCACAGAATCCTCGTTTTAACATAGATTCAAAACGCTCTTCAATGCGTCNATGGAGCAATGCTCGATCAGAAGGCCACAGTCCAATTTGGTAAATTTCCAACGGATGAGAAAAGTTAGTGAAACTTTTTTGGACTTGTAACTCAGATAAGGGCGTACCGGTTAATTCAAATACCTCCAGTGCGCGGAGTACTCGTTGTCTTTGATTGGGATGCAAACGAGATGCAGTATGCGCATCAATCCTTTTCAGGCGATCGTATAAACTTTGCAGTCCCTNCAACTCAATCTGTCGATTCAACTTTTCTCGAACTGTCGGGCTGGCAGGCGGCAAATTAGACAACCCATTTACCAGCACATTGAAGTACATCATACTGCCACCCACNAGGAGAGGAATTTTCCCTTTCTGCCTNATTCTTCCGATAGCATNATCAGCGTCGCTCACGAACCTTGCAGCGTTGTAAATATCTTTGGGATCCGCAACATCTATTAGCCAATGTGGTACCTCNTCTAAAATAGCTTTGGACGGCTTAGCNGTGCCTATNTCTAGGTGACGATATACTTGAGCAGAGTCCACACTTACTATTTCGACCGGCAAATGACGGCAAATTGAGAGTGCCACGTCAGTTTTACCAATTGCGGTCGGGCCCATCAAAATAATTAGCGGTAATCTTGTATTTCGACGCGCAAAATTTGTTGCTCTCAAAACTTAACGACCCCGCATAAAATNTCTATCAATATCCTCTATTGGAAACTCGGTCCAAGTTGGTCGACCATGATTGCACTGATTAATTCGTTCTGTTTCTTCCATTTGCCGNAGAAGAGCATTCATTTCCGACAAANTAAGCTTTCTATTCGCTCTAACNGANCCATGGCAAGCCATTGTGGCNAGAATAAAATGGATCTCGCTGCTTATTCGATCCGAGATATTATTTTGAATCAAATCAGCTAAAATGTCTCGGAGGAGNTGCTCTACATCCGACCCCCTCAGAATAGCCGGAATTTCCCTGACCAATAACGACTCTGACGATGTCCTGTCAAAAACTAATCCAAGTTTTTTTAACTCTTCCGCGAGATGCTCTCCCAAATCAGCTTCAGTTTCACTTACTANAACTCCTTGCGGCACTAAAAGAGGTTGAGACACCAGTCCTTGTTCCTCGTAGGTGCGCTTCAATTCCTCATAAATTATTCTTTCATGGGCAGCATGGGAATCTACCACCACTAACCCAGTCGCATTTTCTGCTAGAATGTANGCATATCTCAATTGTGCTACTGCAAANCCTAGTGGTGGGATTGGCTCGCATTCATCTTTGTCTGCAATATTGCCACTTTNCTGAACATTGGAAAATTCGGCAGACCCTGATCTTAGAGCAACAATTTCTGATTTTTGTCCACCGATATTGCGATCANCATTCTGGAGGAAGCGATTAGACGGAAACATCTCTCCGTTAAACATATTTCCTTTTTGAAGTTGATGTCCCGAGACCTGGTTAAACTCCGAATCCCTAAAATTATCATTTTTTAGAGATCCCTTCGCTATTGCAGAATTTATTGCGGTGTAAACAAAGCGATGGATTATTTTGCTATCCCTAAATCTAACTTCATGTTTGGTCGGATGCACATTCACATCAACATCCTTTAAATCAGTTTCTAGATATAACACGNAGGCCGGATGTCGTCCCCTGTACAACACATCCTGATATGCCTGCCTTATTGCATAAGAGATGGTTTTATCCTTGACATACCTTCCGTTAACGTAAAGATATTGCAAATCAGATTGACTTCTACTAAAAGTAGGTGAAGAAACCCATCCTTTCATTCTCAAATTCAAGCTTTGATTATCNAGGTAAATGGCGTTGTCTACAAAAGTNGTTCCACATATCACCCGGAGTCTCTCCAGCTCATCCATATANCAACTCGCCGCATTAAGGTCTAACCTCAATCGATCATTATTCGTCAGGGCGAACGTTACCNCAAAGCGGCTNANAGCTAGCCTCTTTATACAAGAGCTNATATTGTTGTATTCTGTGGCTTCAGAGCGCAAAAACTTTCGTCGTGCAGGAGTATTATAAAATAATTCTCTGACCTCAACCGTGGTTCCCTTNGGATGTGCTGCCGGACGTAAACTTACATNGGTATCACAGCCCNCTAACTGTGCAAGCCATGCAGATTCAGAGTGCCNAGATATCAATGTNAATTGCGAAACCGATGCTATGCTTGATAAAGCTTCACCACGAAATCCCAAAGTCCTTATGGAGTTTAAATCTACTAAATCATAAACTTTGCTGGTAGAATGNCGACTNAANGCTAGTGCTAGCTCATCTGCTGGAATCCCCGTTCCGTCATCACGAACTTTCAAAAGGTTCATCCCACCTTTCTCCACCTCAACATGTATATTTGTCGCCCCAGCATCTAAGCTATTTTCTACAAGCTCCTTCACCACAGAAAAAGGCCGATCTACAACCTCCCCAGCGGCGATTTGGTTCGCCAATTGTGTGCTTAAAACACGAATTTTTCCCATTATTTTAGACCGCTATTTAGNAGGTGGTAATGAAATCCTTTGACCGACTTTNATTTGTTTNGAGGATAAATTNTTATAACGTAATAAANTATCTACAGAGGTTCTATACTTTTGCGCAATTTGAGAAAGCGTATCACCTTTTAGCACAATATGTGTTTTTAAACGTTCAGTTTTATTGACTGCCAAAGATGTTCCNGGAGGTGGATTGTCTAAGTAATATTGAACCATGCCCCGATAAATAGCTTTNGCCATATTCTGTTGGTAAGTATTACTTGAGAGNAGTTTCGCCTCCCGTGGATTTGAAATAAATCCAGCTTCGATAAGTAGAGAGGGGATGTCTGGTGATTTAAGAACCAAAAATCCGGCCTGCTCCACGCGTTTTTTATGTAACCTCGNAAGTCCATCAATATTTTTCAGCACATACTCACCTGCGGCTAGACTACTACTTAAAGTCGCAGTCATTGATANATCTAANAGAACCTCAGCAAGAGCATCTGGCTTATCTCCCAAACTCAACGATACNGCACCCCCAATGAGATCAGCACGATTCTCTCTAGATGCAAGATACCTGGCAGCCTCGCTAGTGGCTCCTTTAGTTGACAAGGCATAAACAGAAGCNCCATAGGCTGCGGGACTAGAAAATGCATCGGCATGGATAGATATGAAGAAATCTGCAAGACTGTTGTGCGCAATTTCCGTCCGCCTACGATGAGCCAAATAATAATCTCCCTTTCGAATTAGAACTCCACTAAAATCGCGATCATCATCAAACAAATTCTTGAGACGCTTTGCAATTTGCAACACTATCACCTTTTCCCGAATCCTTCCTGGGCCCAAAGCTCCTGGATCNTCTCCTCCGTGCCCAGCGTCGATNGCAATGACAATTTTTCGATTTGCCTGTTCAATAATTCCAGCTAATCTTTTACTCGTGCGTTTTTTTATATCGTAAAGATCCACAACTAAACGGTTACCATAGCGTTCGTTTGANTGGAGACTAAACACTTTTGAACTGACTTGATCTGCCAAATCGAATACCATTCTTAAATNAGTGCTGTCCCTCACGCCGGTGCGAATGCGGGTGATGGGAGTGTTTGAGAGATCGAGCTGCTCAAATGCTGCANTTAACCTCGAATCCAGAATATCGACAACCANACGATTTGGATTTTCTAATNTAAACGTATGGTATCTGACTGCCTCATTAAGATCCAAGACGATACGGGTTCTGTCTGGGGATCTGTAGAGCCTCAGTCCCTCAATTTCAGATGACTCAGCAAAGTCACTGAAGATCAACATAATTAAACACGAGATTAAAAACGTCAGCATTTAAAACATCCGACACTGCTTGCAAAAAATAGACGAATGCGATGGACCGGAAGCNAATCTTTCATTCTATATGTGTTGCAAATGCTCATTCGTAATTTTTCCTGCGAGAGTATGCGCTCTCCCATTTACAATTCGAGCAACCCCATCAGATTTTATCGACAATTCCAAATCTATATTACGAAGGAATCCAGCGCTACGCTCCGGCCACTCTACGAGACATAGATATGCATCACGCAAACAATCTCGATAACCGAGGAATTCCAATTCTTCAGGGTCACTCATTCTATAGAGATCAAAATGATACACCGCACCGCTGTCCAAGTGGTAGGCTTCCAACATCGCATATGTTGGACTTTTTACTATTCCACTGAAACCCAAACCTTGGATCAATCCTCTCGCCAATGTCGTCTTGCCAACACCCAANTCTCCAGAAAGTGTTATTACCAAACGAGGTACTAGCGCCCTCGCAACCGAATGTCCGAACGCTAACATTGCCTGCTCATCAACAATCGTTCTGGACAGGGCCCAATCGTCGATGNATAAATTTTCGTAAANGCTTTTCAAATTGACTCACCTGANCGTTCTGGAGTCATCAATTGGTCACTGATTNATCTCAATAGGTCAGTTGCCAGCAGTCCTTGNTGACCTATCTGTTTGACCATCAAGTCTGCAGCGTAAGAGTGTAAACAACACCCCAGTTCCGCGGCAGAAATNCATGACAATGATTGAGCTANAAGACCACCAATAATTCCACTCAAGAGATCACCCATTCCAGCGCTTGCCATTCCCGGATTGCCGTATGGACATATGCTGACCAACTCTGAGGTATGGCCAAAGACTATGGTCCCCGAACCTTTCAGAACTACTGTTGTGCCATATACCTTTTGAAGTTTGACTGCCGCTGAGATGCGGTCTAATTCGACTTCCTTAACAGAGATATTCAACAAGCGAGCNGCCTCTCCNGAGTGAGGAGTNATNACACAATTCTTTGCATGTTCTCTACTAATTTTTACTTTCTTTGATGAAATCATATTAAGCGCATCCGCATCAATAACCGNTAANNTTCTTNTGTCTAGCGCTCTTTGTAGTAGTTGCTCAGACCANGCCGAAGTACCCAAGCCTGGACCTAAAACCAANACACTCGGCCGACTCAAAAAAGGCTCCAGCTCTTGTCCAGATGACACTCCGATCGCCATAACCTCAGGTTGTCTCGTTAACATAGCTGCTACGTGTTCGGGACGAGTCGCGAGAGATACAAGTCCCGCTCCAGTCCTTGCAGCGCCTTGAGCGGCTATTATCCCGGCCCCAGCATAACCATAATCACCTCCGATAACCAAAACATGTCCATAATTTATTTTACAGGAATAATTCAGTCGACTTGGCATAATTTTGTAGAGTTTTTCTCGACGCAGAATCCTTGCACTTGCCCACTCGTGCAAGTTCTCTTCACGCCGGATACCCAAGCGTCTTAAAATGATGCTACCACAGCATGAAGGACCGTATCCCGTGAAAAAACCCTGTTTATTAACAAAAAAGGTTACCGTTATATCTGCATTTACGGCCACATCAAGAACTCCGCCTGTACTAGCATTTAAGCCCGAAGGCACATCTATTGAAAGTGTAGGTAAGTTTGAGCAATTAATTCTGCGAATAGCGCATCTATATTTTTCGCTCAGTTTTCCTCGCAAACCGATCCCTATAAGCGCGTCAACAATAACCTCACTCTCAATTATTTCCTCACCTGAAAATCTTTTCACCTCAACATTTCTAGTCAGCGCCAATTCTCTGGCACGAGCTACGTTTGAGCAAAATTGGCGTGGATTCCCAAGTTCAAAAACTTTAACCGATATTGATTTAGTGGCGGCTAGAGCAGATAACAAGTATCCATCCGCAGCATTTTTGCCTCCCCCGCAAAAAACAGTAACGGACCGCGGCTGCCCCAACTTTCCGGTTAACTCTTGAAAGAGAGCTTCTGCGGCATTTAGAGCAAGAGCATATTCCGTTGAGTTAATTTTTTTGATGAACTGTTGTTCGATTTTTTTAACATTAAACACGTCAAATAAAGAATTATCATCCGTTTTTAGCGACATTAAATTAAGATCCAAGTAAACTTATGTAACTACAGTCTAGCTGAAGTCACCTAACATGTCTCGAACGTTTGACTCCCCCAAAAACCTCCATGACTTGGCCACAAAAATAAAAAATTGGGGCGCAGAGCTTGGTTTCCAACAAGTTGCAATTATCAAACCTGATTTATCTGAGGCTTCAAAAAATCTCCGAAAGTGGATAAGTGATGGATACCACGGAACCATGGATTGGATGAACACACATGGAGAAAAGCGATACAAAATTGATAAACTCGTGGACCAAGCGATGCGTGTCATCTGTTTTCGAATGGATTACTTAACCGACGAAAAGATGGTGGCTGTACTTAGAAATGATGATAAGGCCTATATATCTAGGTACGCTTTGGGACGAGATTATCACAAATTAATAAGGCGCCGTCTTGGGGAACTTGTGTGGCGGATACGGCAAGAAATCCCTAACCATAATGTCAATCAACGAGCTTTCGTAGACAGTGCTCCAGTGATGGAAAAACCTTTAGCCGCGCAAGCAGGCTTGGGCTGGATTGGCAAGAATACCCTTCTCCTCAACGAAAAAGCAGGTTCTTGGTTTTTTATTGGCGAGATTTATACTTCATTAGAGCTCCCAATAGACATTGGTAAAGCAGAAAATCTGTGCGGTAATTGCCGTGCATGTAATTCCATCTGTCCCACCAATGCTTTCCCCGAACCATACATTTTAGACGCAAGGCGTTGCATTTCATATTTGACTATAGAAAACAAACATGAAATCCCAGAAGAAATAAGACCCCTTCTGGGGAATCGGGTCTTTGGCTGTGATGATTGTCAAATAATCTGTCCTTGGAATCGCTTTCCAACCAAATCAAAGGAGTCCGATTTTAAACCAAGACATAATTTTGATGACATCGAATTGTTAACTCTCTTCACTTGGAATGAGGAAGAATTTTTATTTAAAACACGTGGATCAGCAATAAGGAGGATCGGATATCAGCAGTGGCAGCGGAACCTTGCCGTTGGTTTAGGAAACTCACAAGGCAACACAGAAGTCTTGGCAGCACTAAACCGGCGACTTGAGGCTTCGAGTGCTCTCGTTAAAGATCATATTTCTTGGGCTATAAAGCAACAGCGTAAGAAACTCGGACATATATCAAATTGAACATTACTCAAAAGAAATAAAATTATCACGGTAATATTTCAGTTCAGCTATCGAATCGTAAATGTCATCAAGCGCAAGGTGTTTAGAGCTTTTACTAAACCCTCTCAGTAAACTTGGCTTCCAGCGTTGAACAAGTTCCTTCAACGTTGACACATCTATATTACGATAATGAAAAAAATTAGCTAGCTCTGGCATATGCCTGACCAAAAAACGCCGATCTAAACAGATAGAATTTCCACACATTGGAGATGTTTGGAAGTCAACCCATTTTTTAAGAAAATCTAAAGTTGTCTTCATAGCAGAAGTTTCAGAGGCCGAACTTCTTCTTACCCTGTCGATTAAACCGGAGCGCGAGTGCTGGAGGGTATTCCACTCATCCATCGTAGTCAATTCCTCTTCCGCCTGATTAATTGCGACCACAGGTCCCTCTGCCAAAATTTTTAAGTCGCTATTCGTTATAACCGTCGCGATCTCTATAATGCGATTCTCAGACGGCCGTAAGCCAGTCATTTCTAGATCAATCCAGATTAAATTAGTCGACAATTTTTCCAATCTTGCCTCTCCTTGACATAAAAATGAGGGTCCAACAACAAATTGGTCCTATCACTCATAAGATTGAAAGGCTCACCATTGTCACAAAGTTCGATTATGCTATATCCTGAGCACTTATGGAAACAGTGTATTTTATATGCAGTCGAGAATCCTTTGAGCAAAAAAATTTTAAACAAACAACAAAAGAGACGCATAGCCCAGGGTCATGAAGTGGCAAGAAAAAATATTATCTTCAATGATTTGGAGAGTAGTA
>PBJN01000001.1 GCA_002720735.1 Porticoccaceae bacterium | reverse complement strand
GCCAGCTAGGAATACTGCGATCCCGATATATCTATGTTTCATTTTGCCCTCTTTCATACTATTAATATATTACCAAACTAGGGATTTGTCAACCCCTAAAATGCCTCCAGTTTTAGCGGATCTTTTATCTCATATGGATGATCATGGATGTCAAAATGGGCTAGACCATCCTGTTGCATTCCCTGTTCTGAGAAGTCTCCCTCCCAACCAGGACCCAGCAATTCCATGATCCCTTTGACGAAGCCTGTGTCTGTGTAGATCTCCCAGGGACCATTGTGAGTGATCTCAGCGTCCCAGTAGACGTCACCATCACCATAATCTGACTCTCTTAGGGTGATCCCTGTGACCTCAACACTCTTGGGGTTGATGGTTCTCTCCTTGTCCCATATGCTGTCACCAGCTAGGTCAACGGTGAATGTTTTATTAAGTGTGATTTTACGATCTGCCATGTAGCCCTCCTTGGCGTTGTTTTTTATTATACTTTGATAATAGCACCTGTTATCCAATATGTCAACCCCTAATTGCCAAAAAAAAGATCTTTTTTTCGAAATATTTTGGTTGACAAATATCACCTCTGATCATATTATAATAGTATAAGCCGGAGCAAACACCAGACCCGCTCACCAAAAAAAGAGTAAGGTTAGATCAAACCAGGGCACAGACACTTCGATACTCAAAGGGTGGGCCGAACTCTGACCTCAGCACCAGGCCACAACATCTAGTGGGTGGTACAGGTATAGACCACAACATATATGAACGACCGGGAACGACCAGATCCGATGATGATTTTGGTGACATAACCTCTTGACTTTATTGATGAATAGGATTAAAATATACATTATGAGACTAAAGAATCCGCCATTTAAGAAATCATTGAAGGATGAGATCCGGAAACAAACCGGCCCCAAAAAATCCAATGATTTCAAAGACTTAGGTCTAAAGAATCCAGAACCGGGAAGCATTGATGAAACGAAAGAGATCATCCTGAACCTGAGAAGAATCTGGGGCGAATCCACAAAGACATCAAAGAAGAAATAAGCGTCAGTGAAACACTCGTAGTGAAGCACGGCAGTGACCTAGCCTAGTGACACATATACAGTGAAGCACTCAGTGAAGGGGTCAAAGACCACTACATAATAGAGGCCGGCGGAGCGGCCAAATTTTGGTTGACATTCAACCCCCATGATGCTATACTATATCCCCACCGTTTAAATGTGGTTATGAGGGGCCGAGGCATCCCCAACTGCTCGTCTCGAGGCCACCATGGGGTCACGGTTTTGAACCAGATCTGTACGGTTCAAACCAGTTTCAAAAATGTTTTTCAAAAGGTGGAGGACGGTGGCGACAGGCATAGTTGCCATACTCTGCCATCAGTTCCAAACGATTTCCATTTCAAGTAGGTTCAGCTTGGCACACAATCGTTCAGCCACTGACTCACTGCGACAGAACCCTAGATTATGGCCCAAGACTTCGTCCACAATCCAAAACCGTGCATCATCACTCTTGTACCAACGGTATCTTATGTCATCTTGCTTCATCATTCTAATACTCCACAGCGGGGCCTCGCACTTATTTAGGTGTCTTTAGCCGTGTAAGGCTACGAAAGTGGCCTTACTCTACTATTGGAATGGTAGACAGATCTGTAAAATTCCTGGCGTGTGGTAGGAGTGGTTAAGCGACTAAGACCCAATAGGAACACCGTAGGTTCACTCTAGTCAACCCTGTCGTCATCATTACTTGCCCCATCAGGCGCACCTTTGCTATCATTATCAGAAACAAGTTTCAAATAGGAAGGCCGTTTATCGGCGAGCTCTTCTTTGTCTCTATAACTCTTAACCGTGAACCTAGGATTGCCATCACTATCGGAATCACTCTCTAGCACGATGTCTCTGAATTCTATGCCGAACCGTGCTCCTACATCACGATTAAGGAGTCGTAGTTCATCGGTGGCTTCATCCGTCATCTGTAGGTCTGCTAGGCCTTCTATAAGGTTAAGGAACTCTGTTAGAATCTCCTTTGTTTCGTCGTCCACAGAGTAGATCGTAGGTCCTGTATCATCATTCATAGTAAAAGAAACTCCTCGGAATGTCGGTGGAATCGAAGGTGGTGTTTATGGTGGTTCTAGGATCAGCGGAGCGACTTTTGGTGTAGGAGGCGTAGACTCCGGAACAAAAATCGCGACCGTCCGTGCTTCGCACTCTGTTTATAGCCCTGTCTGAAATTTTGGCTTTCCGACCGTAGGCTCTAAATGGCTTTTTCGCCTCGTTGTTATCCTGCTCTGAAATTGTCTTCTACCTTGGATCTCTCACCTGATTTCATCAATGCATCAACAAGGGTCCAGGTTCCTGCCTGTTCGCCGAACACATCAACCTCCGTGAGCTCTAATAGTCCGAATGGAGTCTCTATTGCCACGGGCACCACTGAACTGGGCTCTGGAGTTGGATTGTATCCTGTTCGCACATCAATTGAATTCTCGTCCTTGCCCTCACGTCTTAGATCATAATTGCGAGCCACCCAAGCACCATACTTCTTGGCTTCATCAAGATCATGGAAGGTCTTTTCTTCGACCTTTTCGCCTTTGTCCCAATCTGGGTGATCCCATTTTACTCGGTAATTCTGTTTGAGGTGGGCTTTGGGAGAAACCGTATCCATGCCACGATTGATCATCTCTCGTGTTCGAATCTTGTCTTTCCAATGCTGAGATAGTCTGAATGTCATATCTATAACTCCTATATAGATATTTATTCTACATTATGACAGATAAAATAAGATTGGCAACGATTAGGCCTGCGATGATTTCCAATCCGGTCATCCTTTTGCTACCTCACCGTTCTCGTCTTCTTCAAGCTGATGAATGGGATCGTCTTCATAAGTCTCCCAAGGAAGTTCATTGTCTTCATACAATTGATACCACTTGTCCTCAGCACCGTCTTTCCATTCTGACCATAGCTCACCCGGGCTCATCTTGTGAAAGCCCCTAAAGCCACCGTCCAGGATATAGACCAAGGTGTCTGAGTGTCCGTCCTTGTTCATTTCCTTCTGGATGTCCGAATGTTCAACCTGCATCAACCTTTCAGCCAACACATAGTGAGTCAGTTCCAAAGATCGACTGTCTTCTCCTACCACTGACTCGTTCTCAAACTTCTTTAGATCTTCAACCATATACCGTATCCTCCTGAGCTTTCTCGGCCACTTCTTCGACCTGTTCTTCTTCATATTCAGCCATACATTCACCTATGCCGAATGCTTCGTCCAATTGTCCTTCAACTGAGTCTCTGTCAGCATTTAGAAAGTCACTTGCCTTGTAATTGCTAGGAGCAATACAATCATCATGACCGTCAGTATAAATGCCTGCGAAATCACAACCACCTTCCCAATACATATTCGTCACATAGATGTCGTTATGTTTTCTAATGAATGTATCGAAACAATCTAAAGCAGGACCCCAAGCCGTATCAAACCAACCTTCTATGAAAGCCTTGTCTCCATCTTCTCTATAAGTCAATCCACAATCATCTGTTGAGATATCCCATTTGGTACCCCAGTTCTTCACTCTCCAATCATACCAGTTATCAAAACCTTCTATCATTGGCTGTGGTTTCTTTGCTGATGAACTAGGTGAAGTCGTACCTTCTAGTTCTTTTGGCATCGGAACGAAATGTTGGAAAAAGCCTTTGTCTTCATCAGCTTGAACCCTGTCCCAGATGTCTTTGATTTTGTCCTTTGGACCTTCTATTTTTATATTGTTATTACACCAATTTGGCATATCGCCCTCCTTTGTTTATTATATTATAATACAGCCTAGCATAGGATCTGTCAATCAGTATTCTGATACTTTTCTGCCGATTCTATTTTCAGCAATTTCTCTGCTAATCTTGTATCTTGTTTCGTTTTCATCTTCCCAGTTCAATCTAGCCATCACTTCGTCGAGAGCTGTCTTGGATCCTGATTTGATTTCTAACAATTTGTCTATGACCTGTCTCTTGGTCCAATAGCCTCCGCCATTGTCTTTGTTCATTGCTCTTAGAACACTATCAGGACAATCGCTCATATAGTCCAATGAATTTCGAAAGTCATCCAGCCTCCAATAATTACTTGCGAAACAAGAGTTGAGATATTTGTCTGTTTTTAAGAAGTAGGTATTATCACCATCTTTTCTTCTGACAGCATATATCTCTATTGAATCAACAGGACTTATGACCTGCTCTATCTTATGTCCCTTTGCCCAAGGGCATTGTTCCATTATCTTGTTTCTTATTACTTGTTTTGCCGGTTTGTTCATATTCCCCCTTTATAGTTAATTTGTAGGATCTTGAGTTTTTGAAGTCACCCTCTTTCGAGCTCTAGCAATATCTCCCCTATCATCTGTTGGTAGAATCAATTCGTTCAATGCCATTCTCCTACTTCTACTTCGCCGCTTTATGGTTTATTTGATCTAAGATCCGGGTAAACCGTCCGCATCGGACGAAAACCATCTCCTCAGGCCATTTCCAACTGACCCGATTCGAAACTCTAAAACTTGTCATCCCATAGCATATAGCCAAAGAAGCCTATCGAGATTCCGAAGAAGGTCCAAAGACCTACATCAATATCCCACACCTCTCTGCTCATGCCATCATAAAATATCATGCCTACGCCTAATATCATCATCAAGAAACCAATTATAATTTTATTCATGCAACATTCCCTTTGGAACCCCGAAGTCTAAATCCATCTGCTTATGAAGATCACCAACTTCCTTAATGGCTTCTTCTTTTGCTTCGTAAATCACATCTTTGTACCAACAATCATCTCCTGACTTGGCTTCTTTCACAATTCTGCTTTCTGCATCATCGTTCTCATAATAAAGCCCACCTAGGTTAGCATAACCTACTTCATGGCCTTTGTAATAATACTTCGCCCAAAAGCCAAACCAAGCATCCATGTTCGAATCAATTCTTTTTGCCATCTCGTCCGTGTCATAATATGGCTTGCCGTTGTCATCTGGATTAGGTGAATTATCAAATAAATCTGATGGGTGAATATCTTCATAGAAGTATCCAACCTTCACATCAAAATTTCCGTCCTTGTGTTTTAAGGAATCAACTTCGTAATGTTCTGACATTATGCAACCTCCTTCAAGGTTTCCTTCATATGCCTTT
The DNA here is from genome assembly GCA_002720735.1 of Porticoccaceae bacterium. Lineage (GTDB taxonomy): Bacteria > Pseudomonadota > Gammaproteobacteria > Pseudomonadales > Porticoccaceae > TMED48. The sequence continues at coordinate 14,590 of PBJN01000001.1, read as the reverse complement.
GTAGATCTTCGATGTGATCTAAAATTGCTACAGACTCTACCGGCTCAAACTTCTTCATATCATACTTCGCATAGAACCAAGTCACCTGAGGCTTACCTAAATAATCCTTCTGTCCTGTGTTCTTTGCTAGATAAATGTAATCTTCACCTGAGTTGAAACCGTTCTTGAGATATGCTTCTTCACTTGTATAAACTTTATGATTACAATCCTTCTCGCCTCTGTCACGGCCATAATAAACATTCTGATATTCGTATGTTTCTGATTCTCTGTTATCGAAGTCAATCTTTTCTCCGATAAAATATCCCCACTTAGAAGCATCACCTAACATGATAGCCTTTTCTACCTTGTCAGCTTTATACCAATTGTCAATGAGATTGTATCCTAGTCCGCTTGGGTATCCGTCCCAATGCTGATAGGAACCTATAATTTTGTCTTCCTTTAGTTGGATTGCCACTCTTGCCCTTGTTGCCATTTTGTGCCTCTTTCTGTTTGCCTTGTTATAATATTAATATATTATCAGGGGCGACATTTGTCAACCCCTGATTTGCCAATTTACATACTCCAATAAGATTCACAAGCTGGTGACATAAAATTCGGAGTATTCACACTCTGTTTGAATTTTTTACCTGTCATCATGTTAGTGACTTCTTCTTGGGCTTCAATTTTGTTTCTGTAAGTTTCAAGATCAACAATCTTCATATCAACCATTTCACCAGTCAACTCACCTTCAGCTTGTCTTCCAGTCTTACCATTTTCATGAATGCCTAAACCTTCAAATTTGAAAGTTCCATATGGTCTTTTCTTTGCTAAACCTTCTGTGAACTTCTTCTTGATTCTTGTCAAAGAAGCCTTTGCATGGCCTTCTGTTTTATGGATTTGACCACTATAAGAATAGTCTTTTTCACTTACTATTTCTGTGGTATCTGTTCTGTAAATTACGAATGTCATTTTGCCCTCTTTCTTTTGTTTCATTTATACTATTATAATAAGGCCAACGACTCAATTTGTCAACCCCTAATTTAGTCCAAAATATAAGAAAAATTTGGTGGTCCCACCTGGATTCGAACCAGGATCGCTCTCTAATCTGGAGACTATGCCGAATATAAATCGGGTGTTTTACCGTTAAACTATAGGACCTTTGGCCTGCCCGGAGGGATTCGAACCCCCGACCCACGGTTTAGAAGACCGTTGCTCTGTCCGGCTGAGCTACGGGCAGTCATTCCAAAGTGGTGGCCGCGGAGGGACTCGAACCCACACACCGATATCGATAACGGATTTTAAGTCCGTTGCGTCTACCTATTCCGCCACGCGGCCTATTGTAATGTGAGTTCCTTTTCTAGTGGATGGTGTCAACACCTGGAATAGGTGATGATATTTCTTGGATTGAGATAATTTCGTTGAACTTTTCTATCCCATCTCTTTCTTCTAATGTTAGGACCGCATCTCTAAAGTCCATAGCATTTATTTCGATCTCTTCTTTTTCTGTTTCAAATATGAAGAGCTTTGGTCGATCGTCGATTAGACTATCAACGATCATTTTGATTGATTCTTTCTTTTTCACTTCTTGCGTCCCTTCTTCTTTTTGCCTTTGTTCATGTCACGGTACATTTCACCTGTCATACCGTATGGAATTTTTTCTATCTTCCCGCCCTTGGCTAAGAACTTTGCCATGAGTTCATTTAATCTATTCTGCTTATCTTCTTGCTCGGTTGTTATACTTGGTCCTAATGACATATTTGCCTTTCTGTTTTTTATTGTTTTTATAATTTATAGCCTATCAGTGGATTAGTCAACCTTCTTGTCAACCAATTCTGCATCATCAATATCCCAGCAATCTGACCAAGGAACGATGAATTCATTTGATGTCTTCCTTCCGTCATTGTTCTTGAGATCTTGAATCTTAAATAACTTCTTCTCTGAATCTCGGATCATAATCAATCCAAAACTCTCATACATACCAGGACCTTTCAAAGGCACATCTGATAGATTAGGTGGTCGGCCAAATTTGTCCAACATAGTTTCAACCTTAAATTTACAGGCATATGATTTACCTGGTTTGATATCTTCAGCTTTGATCATTGGTGTTCCTCCCATTCACTTGTTTCAAGATACATATCTGTATCTCTGTCATAATACTTACCTTCAACTGGATCGTAGTATAGAACCTTTCCGGACCTTTGCATATAAGGACCTTCCATACCCTCCATCGGAGTGTATCTTTTGGTGTCTATTGGTTGTAAAATTGTATATCCCATTCAATCCTCCTTTAAGGGTGGGGGGCCTCTCCTAGAAAGTCGCCCCCCGATAACTCGCCTAACTTAATATCTGACATCGGTGTTAGGTCTAACAGGGTTTCCACTCCACTACCTATTCTTAAAAGTCTCCAGGAGCGACCTGTACCGCCCTAAGACCTTTGCTTCTCCACATATCCACGACAGAGCTTCTGTCGTCAAATACCAATTCAGGCTTCCAACCGTCTGCCTTAAACTTCTCTAACATATCCGCCTTGACAATGTAATCCGGACGGTAGTCTTTGTCGCTTCTTAATTCTAATGCCCTAAAGACCAATTTCTCTTTCATCAATTGCATGATGGTGATTGCCCTTTGACTCTTGTTCCTACCCGAAGCGATTAAAATATTATGCCCTTGTTTCTGTAATGCAATGGCAATCGCAAAGACATCCAAGTTCGGAACATCATCTTTCGTTCCCTCACGAAACTTATCCCAGTCTTTTGGTCTCTGCTCGACGAACTTCTTCCTATGGGAGATGTCCATCAAAGTCCCATCAATGTCGAAAATTATATCCATATCCTAGCCCCTGTTCAGAAAACCTATTGAGTATTCTCTTGAACGATACTAGCACCTTGATTTATCAATGCTTTACCTTGATCGATCACAGAAGTCATTTCTCCTGGATTCTGATAAAGATAAAATATCAAAGCACCTAAGCCCATAAAAATTATAGCCTTAATCATATTACTTTGCCTCCATTTCCTCGGCCAATCCTTCTTCAGCGAAGTCTGACCAAATGCCTTTTTGTGCCTCCTGATCCATCAACTCAATGTCAATATACTGAGCGATATTTGATGCCAGGTGTGGCCATTTCTTAGCAAGAATTCTTGCGAACTCTTTTTTGCTATCTTCAGGTTGACGAGCCATTTGCTCTACCAATTCATTTGCCTCTAATCTCATAACCATTTTTGCCTCTTTTTCAATTTATAGTCTTATATTAAAGCCAGAGCTCTAATATGTCAACCTCTTTTTTGCCTTTTAGTTCTGATTCTTTTATTTTTATGCCGCGAGTTTCTCTGCTTCGACGATGTGTCTGCAAGACCTACGAAATTGATAGCCTTTACAAGAGCAAGATGGTCCCCGTTTCCCTCCGATTTGAACCTCGTAAAGGCTTCCTGTCGAACCCTTAATAGTGATCGTTCGTTCCGGACCGTCTTTTGATGTCGAAAGCGATTTCGCGGAGAGTTTGGATTTTTTACCATTTATCTCCACTATCCTTTCCATTCGAAGACGCCTAAAAGGAAAATGGGGCTGGTCAGTGGTCAAGCCAACTTCTCCTGCTTCAAACCATTTTTCATATAGGACTTCGCCTTCGTAATAATTGAATTCCGGAATGTGAAAGGCATAGCGATCACGATATTCCCACATTGAATTCTTATACTTAATTGATACCGTATCGCCTGCTTGTAATTTCATCTGTAAACCTTTTAACTCCTGAGAAGATCATTCTCACTCTAGCATTATAAGAATCTTCGTTAAAACAAAGACCCTTCAATTTCTGTTCCCACATGGATTTGGTAATAGCATCTAATTGAGGATTGTTCTTGAGCAGTCGCTCTATCGCTTCTGCTCTTTTGTATTGAAGTTCCTCTGAATAAGGACCCATTATTCTGAGCCCTCATATATTTCTTCGTTCAATTGGTCGATCCAATCTTTGGCACCTTGAAGGTCACCTGAATCAATACAATCTTTAATCATGTCGCATATTCCATCAACGCCTGCTATGCCGTTGAGAACGATATTTTCTAAAAATTCTTTATCCATATTACACCTCCTCTCCTATACCTAATTTAGTAAGATGATTGCCTGGTACTCTCCATTGACCTTGGGTACCACAATCTATTAAAATATATTTCTGATTAATTTTTTTAACCTTACCGGAAACTTGCTGACCCCTCTTGCCAGTAAATCCTACGATATCACCAATCATAAAAGATCTCACAGCCTGTTTGGCTAGGTGTGTCCTTTTCAACTTAATTGCTTCGATGGTTTGGTTCAACTGATCGTTGTCCATTTGGTAAATTAGTTCGCTTGCCTTTGTGACTAGATTGTTCATATTTTTTTGCCCTTTCATAAATGCCTAATTATATCTTTATTATAATGCCAGTTTCCCTAAAGGTCAACCATTATTTTGTGTTTTGGTTATCCAATTCCATCTTCTGTAATTCTTGCACCAATCCTAAGAAATTAGTGAATACAGAATTCATCTGAGTCTCCATCTTATTCTCTCCTGCTGGAATACAAATGGCGGACATATCTTGTCCTTTCACTTGTTCAAGTGCCTGATTACAGACAGCCTGGCTAGGATAGGTAATCTGAAGATTCAATGCCGCGGATATTAAAAGCCACTTCATTCTATTTCTCCGTTCAATTTAATTAATTCAACCTCACCGTTCTTTTTGGTGTGTCTTAGATATCCGTTTTCACAAAGATGATCAATTGCCTTACCGGCTCCTTGTTTGATACCATTACCTCTTCCAAGGTACCATCCACATCCTACCAATAGGGCAGAATAAAATACTACCTTAATAAAAAGATCACTATCTTCTATCATTTATGTCCTCCTTGTTCCAAATCATTAACATCATTATCACAAAGGAATAAGGAATACCGATGATCAATATCAATGCTCCTATTCCTATTATCCAATCAGGCATTCAGCCACTTTCCCAAGTAATCAGGTTGCCTATTCTTTGCCTTCTTGTGGCCTAGATAGTTGGCACCTTCATTCACTACCACTGGCTGTCCTTGTCCTCTATTGCAGACCCAACCGTGTGGTCCTTGCATCACTGCCTTGGCTGTGAAAGTTTGGCCTTGTGGTGTTTCATACCAAACCTTATCGCCTACTTGTATCTCATCGAATAATTCATCTTCCCACATATTATCTCTCCAATACGACATAGTCACCAAAATGAAAATCAAATGTTTTCACTAGGTGCTCATAATCGCCCTGTTTCATTTCATCTATGATCACATGGTAGTTCATACCTAATTGTTCTGCTAACCTTTTAGCATAGGCCATCAATGCAAAGGCATTACCATCTGGACCAGTAAGATCAATAACCAATTCTTTCTGTGTCTTTTGTCTTATCATATTGTTTCTCCCTCTAAAACTTTTTCTTTGAAATCCTTCATAGGTGATGCTTCATGCTCCTCAGCATAATGATCAATCTCTACGAAACCGTCTTCTTCTGCATATTCGGTATCTTCATATACAACCTTACCAAGATATTCAGTATCTTCTGATTCAGTATAATTGGCATCACAGATATAAGTTTCAACACCTTCGTTTTCTGAAGTCAAGTCCGTGTTGACATTGTCATAGTTTATGCCACCACCATCTAAGAACTTCTGTTCTGCTTCGTCCTTGTCTTTGGCCAAAACATCTTGTTCTATGCAGACCGTATAATAAGTCTTCTTTCTATAAAGGTTCTTACCTAGGTCTTCTCTCATTGGATATATTTCTGTTTTCTTTGTCATTAGTCTGCCCTCGATCCCATATACGCCTTGACGCCATATTTTCTTAAAACTTCTGCATAGGCTTGAGCACCTACTTCTTTACAATCCATTGACTGGCCTCTGTGTTCTGCTGGATCCCACATTGTTAATCCTCTGCTCCAGCTTTTCTTAAAGCCCACTGACTCAAATGCCTTGCCTAATTTTGTTGATAATTTCATGTCAGGTAATTCAACCCAGGCAAAACCACAATACATTGGTTCGCCGTATTCATTACCGCCTGTCTTTGTATTCCAATCATTTAGGAAATTTGCTACGGCCGTCTTTGCCGCCATCTTTGCTTCTGTGTTGATGTTTGAAACCATCTCTGGTGTTATTGTTTGCCCTATCATTTGTTTTCTAGCCTCCATTTTTAATTGCCTATAATACTAATATAATGCCTGTCTAATTATTTGTCAACCTCTAAGATGTCGCTATTTTTATGGATAATATCCATTGCCCACTGGTCCCAAGGCTCAGTTTTGGTAGCCTTTAAGCAATTAAACTGAACATCACAGCCAGGTACTAGGACTTCATTTAACATTACATCTTTGATGGTATCCAAGTCCTCCTGACTATTGGTATCAATATATAATGTACCATACTCCCAATTCATATGTGGCATGGCATTTCCTTCTTTGTGAAACCTTTCTTTGATTTCAACTATCGCATGAGTTTCTAAGCCCATTATACAGCCTCCTTCCATTCTTCGAAGGTCACAATGCCTTCGAGTTTTTTAACAAGCTCTCTACCGTAGTCGGTAAAAAGAATACCGTAATCCCAAACCCAGGATTCAATGTCCTGGATGTGATAAAATTTTTCTCCCTCGCTTAACCACCTTAAGGCAGTTTCCTCATTGCCAGCCCCATTGGCAATCGTCTTTTGAACGAGATCCTTAAACTCCTTAAGGCACTCTTTCTTATGAGCTTCTTCTCGCTCAAATGTTTCGTTCGCGGCCTTACTAATATAGTCAGCCTCATCTTTCAACTCCTGAAGAGTCATGCTGTCAAAGTCGTAGTGACGACCTTTTGTGCCAAAGGCATCCTTGTGGCCTTCGTATATATAAGTGGCCAACTCATCTCTTTCGAGATCAGCAAGGGTAGTGATACCCCTCTCAACCCAATGGGCTTCGTCTTCTATGTAAAGACCTGCCCAACGGTTCTTAGGATCTTCTGCGACCCAAGCCTTTGTTTTAATGTTTCTGGATTTGATTTCTTTGATAAGTTCTAACATAATTTTTGCCCTCTGCCTAATTTCTTATTATGTTTATAGTATAAGGCCTAATGCTCAAAAGGTCAACCTTTTTTTGGCCTTGTAAACCATTGATTTTATTGGCTTTTGGAAAAAAGATTAAAAAAAGTTTGGCAGAGGAGCGAGGAATCGAACCCCGATCTAAGGTTTTGGAGACCCGTGTAATACCATTATACCACTCCCCCTTAATTTAATATTTGGGATTTTGATCGCCGCCCCAATAAAAGCCATTTCGCTTCGCTTCTCTTTGAGCACCTAGTGGTTCGTTCTTAATGAAAATAAAATTCTCACCGCAGGTATAACATACATCACCTGGCTTATCTCCATAGGCGGCCTTTCCGCCAGTGAGCCATTCGTATTTCGGATTTGTCGTCAGTGAGGATACGGAGCAACCCGTAGTGACGAGGCCTAGTAATAATAGTGATATCAGTTTCTTCATTTGCTAGGCCTCCTCAGCCTTTGTTTAATTTATTGTGCCTTAATGTTTGAAAAAAGATTCTTGATTGAATTCCAATTTCTACCTAACTGGGCTTTGCCTTCTGCCCAACTATTCTTTTGGTATTCTTTAGTCTCTTCTATCTCATTAACAACCCAATTATTGATCTTGTTAGACCATGTTTCTTCATTGGCCATCGCATTGTGAGTCATGACCGAGATCATAACCAAAAACGAAAACCAAATTATTGTAATTGTTCTCATCATATACTTTAATATAAGCTCAGGAAATAAAAAAGTCAACCTCTTTTGGAAAATATTTTTCGACAGACCGTGGAAGGCCTCATGAAGGTCGCAACCGCCCATAAAATGGAAGGTTTCTTTGGATTGGTGGTGGCCCTAACAGCGGGGCCTTTTGGTTAATTTGTTTCTTGACCTGGGTAAAAACTCTTTGTTTTCAACCACTTACCAGCATCAACTGATTTGCAAGATTCAACATGAACCAATTCTGTCTGTGGCCAGTCTAGGTCCTGCAACCCCTCACATACAAGGTTAGAGTAAACATAAATTTTATCTGGTGGGTTACCGTCAGTGACCATCTTTCTAATTTCGGACAGTGAAGACTCAAGCAGTGACGTCTCGTACGTTTGGATAGCAGTGACGCCAGTGAAGGTACTAAAGTCTTTGCTATAACGATCGCCGTGTAACCATGTGCAAGGTGTTATAGGCATTGATGATATCTTTATATCTTCTGCATACAAGCCATGCAAATTTACGTTGGCAAAGCCCATATCTTTTAGTCTGTCGTAGGTCTTTGGTCCAATACAATGCACGTTCTGGTTAAGCAAAGGCACTATATCATAATCATAGTGTTTAATTGCATCAATATGTGTTATTAACAATGCTTCTGGCCACGCCTGCCTGTGTTTAACCGGCGTTGTTTGTAGGCATGGTAACCATTTACTACCTGCATCTAGATCTTTTGGTTCATTTAATTGTGTATAAATGTTCATATGCAAAATTACTTATGTAATAGCCCTACAGGTATGTTACAAACAGACTAAACCAATTTATTTGGAATTGTTACAGCGGGGCCTATAATAAATACTAGTACAATCTCGATGACCATGTTCAATGGTCCGAAAGGAGACTCCAATGGCACATATTAAACAACTTAACCTCAACCTACAAGTTGGGCAAGAAATTCTTATAGGTAAACACGAACGAGCAAAGATAACAAAGATAGAATACTTCGACAAATCAGGTGACATCTCTGTTAATACAACGAAAGGACCGAGAAAAGTGCTAACATTTAGATTATGTAACGAAAGAGACAGTTATGAAAACCCTGCAGACAAATATAGGTAAATACTATTGTAATGAGAATAGTTGATTTAGACACGAATGCTGAGCTTGAAGCACAGGCATCTAAGAAGTTATGTAGATCATCGAGACCAGACTCTGCTCTCGGTGCCTCTAACCTTGCTTCATGCAAATCACAAGGTCTACGAACACGATCAGGAGATAAGAGCCATAAAGTTGGCAAGAAACGTGTAACGGTAGGCGGAAAGAAGATTAAAGGAAAGAAATATGGCGGACCACTACCAGACTGGAGTTAAAATGACATACAGAGGGAAACTGTTAGTAGCAGGACCTATTCTAAATGCTAATCCTGTATTCACCAGAGCAGTTGTTTACATCTATGAACAACGTGATGATGGATCGGTGATTGGTGTCATTCTTAACAAGCCGTCTGAGTTTAAGTGTAGCAGTTTAGGATTATTAAAAGATATTCCATTTGATCCACAACTGGATGAAACCTTTGTTCATAAAGGCGGACCAGTAAGTGAGACATCTGTGTTATTATTACACACCAATGAATGGCAAAGTACAAATACTTTACAAAGTGGTGAACTTGCAATGACAAGTGATATGTTAATGATTGAAAAGTTATCCACAGGCAACACTCCAAAGGGCTGGAGAATGTTTGCTGGTATGAGTATATGGACTGAACAACAACTAGCTCGAGAAATAGAAGAACGTGCTTGGCTTGTATTAGATAAACCAAGTAATCATTCGATATTTGATTACAACGGAGACGATCAGTATTTAAAAGCTGTCGACCTTTGTAGTAAACAAACGTTCTCTAAATACTTGTAAAAAAGTAGCATCCACGAAGGAGGTATGCGTCATGATTAAAAATATATTAATAGCAATTCTGTTGTCATTCTTTTCTGTGACTGCCTTTGCAGAGCATGAGAACCAGCCAACACCAAGACCAGAACAGGCACCGCAAGAACCAAGTGCGTTTATGAAGTTACCTATTCTTACAGATTGTGGTAGCATGGATGCTGTCATGGGAACCATTACAAAGTATAAAGAGCAACCATTAGCAAACATGATTGTTTTTGTCCCAATCCCAGATGGAAGAATCTTACAACAACCAGGAGTAATGGCATTGAATCCAGTGTCAAAGACTTGGAGCATCATTGCATTGTTCCCTGAAACAAACTCTGCTTGTATTGTAGTGACTGGCTTAGAGCTAAATCCTGCTAACGGATTTAAACCAAGTAAACACGTAAAAAATTAAGGGGTAAACTACTTTGTAGTTGCCATATTACTTAAAGGATTTTCTAAAGCAGTTTTAATTTGCTTTTCAATCTTCGCTTCAAGCTCAGCCATTTCTTGTTTGATATCTTTAATTGCATCGCTGATGTCTGTGTTAAGTTCTCTACTGTCGTTCTTAACTCTTGATTCAACATCTTCTACGATCTTTTCAATACGTCTAACATCACCACGTAAGTCGTTCTTGAGCTCTTTAGCCACATCAGCCACCAGTGTTACTTCTTCAAGTACCATGTCTAGTTCGGACTGTACAAGTGCTAACTTCTTATCGAACCCACTAAGGTCTGGAGCAACATAAGAGTCTATTTTCTTTTCCATCATTTGGTATCTATTGAAAAGCTCAAAGCCTCCCCATAGTCCACCTATGATTGTTCCTATTAATGGTACAACAAGCAATAGCTTACTGCCACCTACTTTTATACCTTTGTATTCTATTTCTGCCATTTATGTTCTCCTCTAGTATTTATTATAAATCTTAACTAAATGCAAGTTAATCTTCATATTGTTGCATAATCATTTCGTCCATCAGCTTGTCTTGTGCCATATCAAATAGTACTCCTGCTGGATCTAATAGCATAGGCATATCCTGATACACCTGTTCTGAAGTGTACCAATCCATTGGCAAAGCATTTTGCTTGTCTAAATATGCTTGAAAATTCTTTGTGTCTGCTAAACTAGACATCAGTGCTATTTTAGTTGTTTCGTTGATAGCACTATAGGTATCAGCCATTGCGGCTAATATACGAACAGCGATTTTCTGCTTGGCTTCTGCGACCTTCTTCTCGACGTATTCACGTTTCTTTTCTGCATTGGCTTTTGAATCTCGTTTGGAGTCTTTTTTGTTGTCGGCTTTTGTTCCTCCAGACTTTTTACTATCGGCTTTGGCTGTGGCTGTTGGCCTATCGGAATCCGTTCCAGANTCAGTGTCTCCACTNTCGTTCCCCTCAGATTCANTTCCACTCTCTTCCACTGGCTGTTCCACATCTTGACTGGACTCTTGTACNTCTTCGGCTGGTCCTTCAGAGGTATTTGTATCCTCNGNGCCTTGTTCTTCGGACGATGATGTTTCGGTATCAGGGGCTGGTTCACTAGACGATGTATCATTGTTTCTCTCACTACTAGTACTTATGTTAGAATTAGGTCCTGGCCCACTAGGCTCTGGAGCATCTGGTTCAGTAGTTGTTGTTTCAACATTAGGTCCTGGCCCTGCATCAGTAGGTTCTGTGTTAGTCGGCCCTGGCCCTGGTCTCATGCTTGTATCAATGTTTACTTCTACGTTTGGTCCTGGACCTGAATCAGTTGGTTCTGGAAGTTCAATAACTTGTCCTGGACCTGAATCCATGTTAGGCATTTCAATTGGTGGAAGATCATCTAATGGCATATCCATTGCCAAGTCTGGCATATCAATTTCTATTTCTGCCACTGCATCAGCAACCGCAGTATCAATCTGTGATCCAATGTCTGCTTCAATTGATTCAACACTTGGCATATTAACATCCATAGGACCTGTGTCCATGCTACCAAAGTCTAGGTTAAGATCTATTTCAACAATAGTGTCTATTGCAATAACACCTGTGTCCATGTTAGTTGTTTCCATTTCAACTGTTGCCACATTAGTTGTTTCGTCGACTTCTACACTAAACTCCATTTCAATTCCGCCACCAGTGTCTTCGTTCACTATTGCTATCTCAAATGACTCTACTTCTGTAAAGTCTATTTCTGGAATAGTTGTATCTGTGGTAGGGTCACCTATGAACACACTTGTTACTGTGTCTTCGCTTGTATTGTAAACTGTTGTTTGATCGCTTAATATTATCTGTGTAATTGTTTGTGTAATAGTTGTTATAGCATCATAAGTTAGTGTCATGAAAGGATTACTAAACACAGGACCCCAATATCCTGAATGGTATCCTGCGTCAACTCCCCACAGTTCCATCTGCCCCCATACTTCTGTGTAGTTGTTTGCACCAACTGTTCCAGTAAACGAATGTGTTTGTGTGCCGTTGTAAGTTAGTGTTACGGATTCACTGAACTCGGCTATTAATCCAGAACCAGAATGGTCCCAAGCCGCTGGACCTGAGAATAGTTTTGTAGTGATTCTAAATACGTCCTTACAATCTCCTCCTGTGTTGGAACATAAAGGTACAGTCACGTTTGACTTATGTGATTCTACATCAACACCATAGTTTAATGTAAACCCTGCTTGTATCTCCGCGGCAGTCATATCCAAACTCATTTCAAATTGTTCTGACTGTGTTTCTCCACCACCCAATGATAAAAAGTTATGATTATTGGTATTTGCTACAAGACTGTTGTTGGCATTGTGCATATAACCTGTACAGGCTTCACCCGCACCCACGGCTTGACTTGTCCCGCTTGTTCTACATTGTGTTCCACCTTGTAACTTTATTCTACCTGTTGTTGACCAATCACTTGAATTAATGGTTGGTACAAAGTTTGAAGTTGTTGTGGCTGTTATCTGTGATACTTGTTGTGTGGTAGTTGTAGATGTAGCAATCTCTTCAACCACTGTTTCAGTCCAGTTAGTCGTAGTGGTTGTTTCTTCGAAGCCACCATTGAGTGTTACCTCTGTGTTAGTTATTACTGAGGTTAATGTGCTAGAGGTTACAGTACCACCATTGGGTCCTGTGTCGCCAACATTGTATTGTTGAGTGTATGCTAAACTAGAGTAAGAATAACAACAAAGCCAAACCACCAAGGCCAGTTGCCCAAGTAGTTGCTTTATTCTTCCACTCTTTTTCGTATGCTTCAAGATCATTTTCTTTCAACCATTTATCATAGTCAGGACGTTTCTCTGGATTTTCTGCCCAAGCCTTAGCCGCCTCAATACCAATCTTGCCTTTGTATGGACAAGGTGTTCCTGCCATCTCCATGGCTTCAAATACTCTTGCATCTTGACATAGCAAACTGACTGCCGCAACCTTCATTCCCATACCATATAATGATCTGGATAATTTAAGTCTTTCGCAGTTTAGATCTCTGATTGTTGTACCACCTGCGATACCAAATATCTGTGTTTGTACTGCGGCACTGGTACCTGTTGAACAAACGTCTTGATTGTTAATCATCACGTTAGGAGCAGAAGCAGTAGGTGGTGTTTTGTCCACAGTTGTAGTACCAGTTACAGTAGAAGTCACTGTATTGGTCTCTGCTAGTGCCGATGTTGCTCCTAGGCTTACTAGGAGTGCTAATAGAATTATAAGTACTTTGTTTTTCACTTGATCCCTCTTTGCCCTCGTTATACTAATATTTATCATTGGTGTAAATATTTTTACACCTTATATCAGCAAAACTTGAATAAATAATAGCACAGAAGCAGAAAGTAATTTTCATGGAAGATGAGCAGAAATATTTGTGGGAGATGTTAGAAGACATCTGGCCCACAGAAGGTAAGATACAACAAACACTGATAGAAGAACTAGAAGAAATTGAAGTCAAAAGAATACAATTAGCACTTGATCAAGCGAATTACAATAAGACCCATGCATCTAGGGAACTAGGAATAGGAAGAACCTTACTGATACACAAATGTAAGAAGTATGGATTAGTTGCATAATGGAACTAGCATTATTTCTTTTAGTAGTCAAACACTGCATTTTAGACCTTGCATTACAACCCCTGTCGTATCCTGAAGGAAAAAGCAAGTTTAATTATTTTGGATTATATGCACATCTGCAACATTACATACCACACGGACTAGGTACTGTCTTTGTACTACTTTTCTTTGTAGACCCGTGTACGGCGCTTATATGCGGTTTAATCGACTATATTTTGCACTGGCACATAGACTTCAGTAAAACACACACCAGGGCATATTTTGGTTGGACAAATAAAAATAGACAGTTTTGGTTGTTGAATGCTTTAGATCAGTTGCTACACTTTAGCACGTATTATTTGATTATTTTGATTGTTTCTTAGATTCAATATTAGTTTTCTTAGTTGTAAGTTTTACAAACTCATCACCTTTGTCAACTTTGATTCTCATATAAGGTGGATTAGAAGTTGACGCATACGTTCTAATTGTTACAAAGGTTCCGCCATCAGGTGTCTTAAATATAATCTTAGGTAATGCTACGCCAGTCTTGTGTTTTCCTGACCCATATTCAATTACAAAGTTGAAATCTTTTTCTGTGACTAACTTATCTAATAATCCCATATCAAGAACATAATAGCCTTTAACTGTAAATTGTTTGACGTCTAATCCATCTTCATCTCTACGAGCAAATTCCTTAAGTTTTTGCAAAAAGTTAGTCATAAAAACTCTTTCCTTACGATCAAGATCGCCTTGGAATTTTTCTTGGATATCTGTATATGCTTGTCTAAACAACAAAACGTTAGCAGTAAATATATCTTCAGCCTGTTCAAATTCTTGCTGGGCAAGTCCGCCTTTACCAGCAACATCAACATTTATGCCATCGAAAAATTCTTTAGCAATTTCAAATCTTCTTGCCATTGGAGCATTTACTGGTCC
>PBJN01000058.1 GCA_002720735.1 Porticoccaceae bacterium | reverse complement strand
TTGGCCCATACTCGTTGGTAGTGGAAGCATCGCCAACACCCCCGATTGTGTAAAACGCTCATATGCGATTCCCTTATGTTTTAGGTCAAGAGTGACACTGGCAACAATCGCTTTTTGTCCAAGGTCCGTGGAATTCACCCAAAACCCAAGTTGTGAAGCTATTTTTGAACATACGCCGTCGGCTATCANAAGTAGTTTAGCGACGATAACTGTATTATTTTTGCTTGTAGTAAGTCTAACTTGATCCTTCTCTATTAACGTGTCTATAACCTCGGTGGAGTACCATATTTGAATCTTCTTGTGGGTCACGTTTTCTCTTAANCTATCGCTCAGCCATCGCCCCTCGACAACATATCCCAACGGATCNTNATCATCAGNAGACCGATTTAAACGAGCTATACCCGGATGACCTTTATCGCTCACATGAATGGATTCAATTGGTGCCGNTGACTTCTCNAGNNCAGCCCAAATACCGGCGGTCTTTAGTATATTTTTACTGTCTCTGGATAACGCAATTCCCCTAATATCCGAGTCANCAACGGCTGTTTTGTTAGATGAGATCAATTTATTTGACTCTAACACCAAAATTCTTANATTTGGCTCTTTTCTTTTCAACAAAAGCGCAAAGCTCGCCCCCACCAGGCCAGCACCCACAATNACCACATCAAAAGCACAGTCTNGTGACATTACACCGCACCAGACGTTAAATTCAAATCATTAATTTCTCTATTTCAACTCGACACTTAGGGACATTCTCATTCAAGTGCTCACAGCCGTCCCGNGTTAAAACCACATTATCTTCTATTCGCACTGATATACCTCTCCATTTTTCTTCCACACTCAAATTATCAGGGGCGATGTATATTCCGGGCTCAACAGTTACAACCATACCCGCCTCATAATCGCGCCAAATCTGATCAAGTCTATAATCTCCGACATCATGCACATCCATTCCTAGCCAGTGTCCAGATTGATGCATATAAAAATCTCGATAGGACCCTCTACCAATTAAATCATCAACGTCTCCAGAAAGAATCCCCAAATCGACTAANCCTTGCGTAATGGTTTTAATGGTCACATTATTCGCTGTGTTNTATGGTTTTCCAGGAGCTATAGATTTTATGGCCTCAGCTTGAGCCTCTAAAACAACTTCATATATCGATGCTTGNGGTCTGGTAAATCGACCATTNACNGGAAATGTGCGCGTAATGTCAGCACAATAATTGTAATATTCACACCCAGCATCAACCAAAACCAAATCTCCGTCTNCCAGTAAATCTTGATTCTTTATGTAATGCAAAACACAAGAGTTCTTGCCACCGCCGACAATCGTTGTGTAAGCAGGACATGTTGCTCCCTGATAAAGAAATTCGTGCTCAATTTCAGCTTGTAATTGATACTCGTACATTCCTGGCCGAACAACTCGCATAGCACGCCTGTGTGCGCTGGCTGTAATAGCTGCAGCATTCCTCATTATTTTGAGCTCCACAGAAGTTTTTATCAAACGCATTTCATTGACAAAGTGGTCAATATCGATAAATTCACCCGGAGGNNTCGCTCCTCTCCGCCTNNGAGCCCTAATTTCATTGACCCATCCCATCAACCGATTATCAAATTCGGTATCCTTGCCAATTCCATAATATACTCGATCTTTCCCTTCNAGCATTCCGGGTAATATGTCGTCNATATCGGTAATCGGGAACGCGTCATCAGCCTCAAAATGATCACAAGCGCCCGAAGGGCCGTACANNAANCCGTCCCAAATTTCACGCATTTGGTCCTTTTCCTGACAAAATATTACGAATTGACCTTGTGATCTACTCGGTATGAGTACCAAAACAGATTGAGGTTCAGGAAACCCACTCAAATAACTAAACGTTGTGTCCTGTTTATAGGGGTAAAAGGTATCTTTTGAGCGCACCCGCANAGGAGCACTCGCAACAATCGCGATACTGTTTGGCTCCATCATATTGATCAGACCTGACCGCCTACTGGCATACTCTNTTTTCGTAATCACGCTAACCTCACTATTCTCAAAAAAAATATCNTGACAAGTNATCTCAATCACTTCGATGCANATCAGAGTAGATAACTTGAACCAGGATTCGAACGTGTTCCAAAAGATATTCAAAGTCACTCTCACCGTCAGGCTCNGCATCTGACGACACATTTGCAACCTCAGCAAGATCTTTTAAAGCTTCAATCGTGTCTTCGGTTGTCTCAAATTGTCCATCCCAAACGTCAGCAAGTCCCGANAAGAAATGCCTGCACCACTCTGCTATTGCATTTAATCTAGCATCTAAAGCCNCACTCTCGGCAGGTAAAAGAGGTTGAAATCCGTAATTTAAGTCCCTCAAATCACTATCTACAACATTCATATACCCAGAAAGAAACTTTTGTAAAACTTCCGTCTGTTCTGAGGACAAAAACAGCCACTCTTCTAATTTCTCAAAAACTAGTAACTCATCAATTCCCCCTTTTATTAATATTCCACACACAAAACCATGGAACATGCTTGGAGTCGCATCTAAATTCAAATCTAAGAACANAGTTTCAAGGCTGTCAAAGGATAAATCGTGTATCGAATGTTCCATGAAAAGAATTATATCACTGNGANTATAATCGCACGANGGTTTATCGTGAGCAAATAATTGACCCTAATGACTGCAATGAATATAGTGAGGAGAATTTNAGAAAGTTTTTAATACTTAGGCAGTGCGATGAATACACCTGAAAATTTTGAAGAAAAGCTGGACAGGTTAATAGAANTATGCCAGCAACTTAAAGCCGAAAATAAGGCATTGAGAGAACGCGAAGCGGGTCTAGTTGGAGAAAGGGGACAACTGTTAGAAAAAAACGAATTGGCTAGACAGAAGATACAAACCATGATTAATCGCCTTAAAAATATGAGTACAGAGCAATAATGAAAAACATTTCTCTCAAAGTAAGGATTTTAGACAAAGACTACCAAGTCAACTGTCTACCAAAAGAGCGAGAGGCCCTGGAAGCCTCNGCGAAACTACTGAATGAAAAAATGGAAGAGATCCGAAATCGATCTAATATAATTGGNTTAGAGCGCATTGCTGTCATGGCGGCGCTCAATTTAAGCCACGATTTAATCCGAACTCGAGACTCTGCCAAAGTTAANGCCGAAGCATCGCAACGATTAGCATCAGTTGATAGTAAGCTCGAGTCAATACTCTTTGAATTTGANACCTCAACGTAGATGTTTTTTTAGTAGCTCTGATACAATANTANTCCTGGAGTGTGCGCCAGCCGAGAAGTCCCTGAGCCGATAATTTTGCTATGGCTTCTCTTTGTCAAAGCTGTTGAGCAGTTCCGTNCGTCGGAAAGCCTGATGCGATGCAAGAGTCGCCGACTTGAACCCTTCGGTTCAAGGCCACGTCGGCAGCGGCACTCTGGGTTCTTAAACGAGGAACGATGTTTTTGACGTTAACCNAACANCGCAAAACNCTACGCTCTAGACGGATGGCTCTCTCTCCCGCATGTCAAGCTCTAACCGCCGCAAATGTTGCAAAAATTCTCTCTGAACAACCAATTTTCCAAAAGTCGCTACGCATTGCGGCTTATTTCTCTTGCAACGGCGAGGTAGACTTGCAAATCCTTATAAAGCAACAAACAAAACTTCGCAAAAAGTGGTTTATGCCAGTTTTAAANATCGACGAAAAGTCGCTTGGATTTAGTCGCTATGATAAAAATAGTTCTTTATATTTAAACTCGTATGGCATTTCAGAGCCCATTAACCCTGACAATAAAATTTTAAAAGCTTCCGATATGGATTTAATCCTTTTACCGCTCGTTGGATTTGATCGCCTCGGCAATCGAATTGGAATGGGCGGTGGCTACTATGACAGAGCTCTAAAAAACTGCTCACTAAAACAAGATAAAGGNCCATTTTTACTCGGAATAGCGCATAGTTGTCAGGAATGTAAACATATTGANGCTCAACCNTGGGATATACGTTTACACATGGTAATCACAGAATCAGAGGTTATATGCGTAAAACAAAAATAATATGTACCATAGGGCCGGTCTCTCACTCCAGTAAAATGCTGAGAAAACTAGCCAAAGCTGGTATGAATATTGCGCGGCTTAACATGTCCCATGGTAGCCACGACTCACACGCAGAAGTTATAAAATCAATCCGAGAACTGAACACAACTTTAGAACAACCGATNGCAGTAATGCTCGACACCCAAGGTCCCGAAATCCGAACAGGAGACCGCACTAATGACCTTCATCTCAAAACGGGAGACGTAATATCTATCGTTGTTCGTGGTAGCGAAGACGTTGAGTCGACATCCATCTTAGTTAACTATGAAGATTTAGTTAAAGACATGAATAGGGGNGACATTATTACCGTTGACAACGGATTNATAAATCTGAAAGTNCTAAGTAAAGAAACAAGGTCAATGCGTTGTGAAGTTATTGACGGCGGAACTCTCAAGAGCAAACGCCATGTAAATCTTCCGGGAATTCGCATAAATCTNCCTGCCATTACTGAAAAAGACCGCCGCGATATCGAATTTGCCATAGCTCAAAATGTTGATTTTATCGCATTATCATTTGTTCGAAAGGCGAGTGACGTGTCGGAGCTGCGATCACTTCTGGGTAACCAATCAAAGGACATAAAAGTTATTGCGAAACTCGAGGATCAAGAGGCCATNACNAATATGGTAGAAATCGCGGAAAATGCGGATGGAATAATGGTTGCAAGAGGCGATCTTGGCGCAGAAATTAGGCTTGAAGTGCTTCCNCGAATTCAGCGCCGAATTATTCGCACTTGTGCAGAAATGGGCAAACGTGTGATTGTCGCTACACATATGCTTGAATCAATGATTGAAAAACCCATTCCCACACGCGCCGAAGTTACTGATGTNGCCAACGCCGTTTANGAGGAAGTAGATGCCATAATGCTATCTGGGGAGACAACTGTTGGTAAATTCCCTGTTCGTTGTGTAGAAATTCTGAATAAAATTGCATGCTCGACGGAAAGTAGTCGGGGGCTATGTTTTACAAATAATCTGATTCTTGAAAATGAAAAACAACATGTCGCGCAGGCCGCTGTACATTTAGCCGAATCGATCCAAGCAGCAGCTATCCTTGTTCCAACCCGCCTTGGACGCATGGCAAATTGGGTCACTAACTGTCATCCGCAAAAGTCTATAATTTGTGCNTTTACCAACGATAATCGAATTGCGCGACAATTAGTNTTAAATCGAAATGTACTTAGTTACTTAATCAATTTTGACGAAAATCCTGAGATAACACTTGCCANATCTGCACAAATAATGCTCGCCAGCGGNAAATTTTCTTCAAATCAAAAAGTCGTTGTNATTTCTGATACATTAGCTGGGAGAGGAATTGAAGCCATACAAATCAGAGAGGTTGGTGATTTGGTCCAAGTGAAGGATGAAGAAGCCCCAACGCTCTGTCAGTCTGGATTACCTAAAAATAACTTGTAACAATTNTTGTGTGTCTCAACTACATATCGGTATTGCAAACTGTCGAGAAACACTCCAATTTCGTCTCTTTGATTGTCCAACGCCTGTAAAGCCACCAANACTCTACCAAATGCGGAGCCGTGATTCCTGTAATGAAACAATGAAATATTCCAACGNTCACCTAATATATTCAAAAAGTTAAGTAGTGCTCCTGGACGTTCAGGAAAGTCAAATCGGTACACTTGCTCTTCGGATACCTTNGGTGCTCTTCCACCAACCATGTGTCTTATATGCAGTTTAGCCATCTCATTATCCGTCATATCCTCGACACAATAGTNCTGCGATATTAAATCCTGAATAAGTTCTAACCGATCTGGNTCACCCGAAACCTGAACACCCACAAAAATTTGCGCCGCCTCACTGCTGCTGTACCGATAGTTGAACTCAGTAATATTTCGCAGTTTTAATGATTGACAGAAATTTTTGAAACTTCCGGGTTGCTCTTTAATAGTGACCGCAATAATAGCTTCCCTTTTCTCGCCTGTTTGTGTTCTCTCCGAAATGTANCGAAGACGGTCGAAATCTATATTGGCTCCACACTGCACGGCAAGCAAAGTTTCATTCAAAACACCTTTCTCTAAAATATATTTCTTTAGTCCTGCCAGGCCGATAGCTCCTGAGGGCTCGCAAATAGCACGGGTATCATTAAAAGTATCTTTTATTGCAGCACAGATTTCATCAGTTGTCACAGCGATAACCTCATGCACAAGGTCTTTGAGAATATCCCAGGTGTGATTACCAATTTCAGCTACAGCAGTACCATCAGCAAAAATGCCTACCTCCGGCAGGCGCACCGGATGACCAGCCTCAATGGCGGCCGCCAGACAAGCGGCATCATCNGATTCAACTGCAATAATTTTGGTTTCTGGCCTCATCGCCGAGAGGTATGCCGCTATCCCTGCGCATAACCCGCCACCGCCAACAGCTATAAAAATCGCATCNAAAGGCTGCGNTATCTGTCGATGTATCTCCATCCCAATGGTGCCTTGACCGACAATAACGTCGCGATCGTCAAAAGGATGGACAAATACTGATTTCTCTTTTTCTGANAGCTGNTCTGCATGCGCTGCTGCAGAATTATAATCGTCTCCGTNAAGTATAACCTTAGCTCCATAGGCTTGCACTGCATCTACCTTGATTAGTGGAGTGGTAACTGGCATTACTATGGTTGCATGAATTTTCAATTTTTTTGCAGAAATAGCAACACCTTGNGCATGATTTCCTGCAGATGCAGCAATAACACCCCTAGACATTTGCTCTCGAGTTAGGTTCTTTAACTTATTATAGGCGCCTCTCACCTTAAAAGAAAAAACAGGCTGCAGATCTTCGCGCTTGAGTAAAATCTTATTACTTAAACGATGCGATAAAATCTGTGCTGAGGANACGGGCGTCTCCAATGCCAAATCATATATCTCGGCATTATNTATCGCTCTCACATAATCAAACGACATACTTACAATCCTTTTTAATCCAGGCAAGTTAAGTGTAACTCAATTTTCACCTTGTCCCGATAAAATAATGACTACTGTATAAAGTTGAAAGTCATGTATGATTTGGATTTTGAGNAAATACGAGTATTATTCTTTAATGAATANACAAGACTTACTAAAGAGAGNAGCAGCACAAGCAGCAATAGAATTCACTNTGANTCGCGTTTGTAAATCTAGCATNATNGGTATCGGAACAGGTTCCACAGNTAATCACTTCATCGACTTACTCGGCGAGTNTCATCAAAACTTTCTCGGTACTGTCGCAAGCTCGAAAATATCCGAGAACCGGCTTCGAANTAACGGCATAAAAGTACTTGACCCCAATGATGTCTCGGAACTGGAGATNTANATTGATGGTGCTGATGAAATAAATAGTGAACTGGAGGTGATAAAGGGTGGCGGTGGCGCGCTTACCCAAGAAAAAATAATCTGCGCTATGGCCAAAGAATTTCTTTGTATTGCAGACNATTCTAAATGGGTNAAGAGGCTCGGCAAATTCCCTCTTCCGATAGAGGTCATTCCCATGGCTCGAAACAAAGTCGCCCGCGAGTTGGTTNTCATGGGCGCTAGTCCGATTTGGCGTCAAAAATTTTTGACCGACAATGGAAATGACATAATCGATGCTCATGGTTTATGGCCAATAGAAAATCCTGAGGCTTTAGAAACTGAAATAAATCAAATTTCGGGAGTTGTCACGAATGGTATTTTTGCTAAAAATAGTCCANACACAGTATTTATCGCTTCACCAAATCAAATCACAACTCATATTCGGAAAGACAAAACATGAAGATCGTTTTTGTAATTTTNGTAAATCCTANCCCTGAGACAAAAGTTCTCTNAGATCAATTAGTGCAGCGTTAGCTCGACTTATGTAAGAGGCCATTACCAAAGAGTGATTGGCAAAAATCCCATAACCATTACCGTTCAAAATAAAAGGGGCATGCACGATTTGCAGGCTACTCTCTAGCTCATAAATGATCTGTTGCAAACTAGCTCTAGCCTTCTTTTTTTCTAGAACGTCACCAAAGTCAATGTNAACTGCTCTCAAAAAATGAACTAATGCCCAAGCTGTTCCCCTCGCTTCATAAAAAACATTATCNATCAATAACCAAGAAGTTCGGACATGTCGTCGCACATTTTCTGCGCTTGACTCTTTATCTGGTAAGCCAGCAATACGGTGCTTTCCNACACTCGACGATAATCGCTGTGATATNCTTCCAAGTCGAGTCTCTACAGTCAATAACCAGTAACGAAGATTATCTGCTCGAGAAAAAAATTCCGCCGCAGGTGACCTTTTACCATTTAATCGCTCCAGGTAACTACTNAGAAATTCTAGTCCCTCAGCATATTCACTTTCTGGCCANGGTACTGCCCAACTCAAATGGTCAACATTAAAACGTGGCTCCGCGAATGAAAGATCAGGATCTTCACTAGATTGAGATTGCGAGCGACTAAAAGATTCACGAAGAGCTTTAGAGAGATCTCTAACTTGAACTAAAACACCGAATTCCCAACTAGGTATATTATCAAGCCAAACGCTGGGGGGAATAACATCGTTACTCAAATACCCTCCAGGTTTATTTAGTAATACATCCACGACTTCAATCAGTGTGGAAACAATCCTGTAACCACTTACACTTTCGCTTTCATTGTGACTNGTTGGGATTAACCCAGGCTCATTGCTCCAATGAAATGAGAAAAAAACCAGNATTAGAAAAATNAAAGCACTTAAAATTCCCGGAAGATTTATGANCTTAGAAATTTCATCCGCAGCTCTTATNCGTTTGACAACACGATGACACATCATTAAGGTTTTTTGAAAAAANTTCATTTCCTCTCACCCCGACTANACTGTCGCGAAAAAACAAGATTAACAATGTCTCGCTTCCAGGTAATCATTATAAAATCTCGTTTTTTTAATCGTATACTACTCTCATTCTCTAAGAAAAAATTTACAAAACATTCATTTTCATGCGAGTGCATTACGCTTGAACAACAAAATTTAATATTCGATCTGCAACATTTCGTCCAACCGTAAACAAACTTGGTCAAACCGCTCACAAACACTCCTAAACAATTAAACCAAAACTTTACTGGTAATTTCCTTTTAATTTGGTGAAGGTATCCATTTAGGAGCTTCAGAGACACTCTACATACTACTGATATTATGCATCGGCACCGGATATAAAGAAAACGGTAATACAAGCATCGTTAAGATTCACATAAGAATTTTTAGCGACAAAGCACCTAGTGCCCACAGTTTTATAAATTGATAGGTCTTTTTCTAATTTAATTGACTGCACAAAACACCCTAGCAATACATACTACCCATGTAATATTATGATCGTAGTATACCAATGAAGAGAAAAACTGGTACTTGATTGATATACTGCAAAAAGCTACAAAAATACCTTTTCAAACAGCTTTTTATAAGTATACCTCATGGAGACACTCTACTATAAACATACTAAACTACAGGAAATTGTTCTTAAAGATAATATTACTCTATTTAGGTTCTTTAATCCTCGCACATGAACTTAGTTTGGCACAGTACAATTTGGACCACCAAACTAAAGAAACTCCAAGACTTATAGAAAGGCAATTTTTACCAGTAGAGGAAGCATTCATTTTCTCCCAGAGCATTGAAGAAGATAGAATTGTTCTTAAATGGTCAATAGCACCCAATTATTATCTTTATCAAGATGGTTTTAAATTCAAATTCAACAAATCAACTAGCTACGAAAAAGGCATACAGTACCCCATTGGAGTAGTGAAATGGGATGACTTCTTTGAAAAAGAGCTGATAGTTTACTACAACGAGGTAGAAATAAGGGTGCCCTGGGTAGCGGACGAAAAACTCCAGCTAATTGAAGTGCATTGGCAAGGGTGTGCTGATGCTGGACTCTGCTATCCCCCTCAAAGCTCACAATTTAAGGTAGACACAGAGACGGGAACTTTAAATCCTGACGTAACAGGAATTGAGGTCTTAGCTACGTCTCCAGAACCAAATTCAGTAGTCTTCACGATTATCATCGCAATTCTTGGTGGTATGCTCCTCAATCTAATGCCATGCGTATTTCCCGTGCTATCCATAAAAGCATTTGCGCTACTAAAAAATCAACATTCTTCAAGAGAGAGCAAAGCACACGGTTTTGTTTACAGTTTCGGCGTAATCCTGAGTTTTGTAATCATAGCCAGTATCATGCTCCTGCTTCGAGCTAGTGGAGAAGCCATAGGCTGGGGTTTTCAATTACAATCACCTGTTTTTGTATCAAGTTTAGTTTTTTTGTTTTTCATCATGGCTCTTTCCTTCGCAGGCTTCATTGAAATTGGNTCNCGCCTAATGTTTTTAGGTCNAAGCAGCACNGAAGGNACAAGNTNCCGATCATCATTCATGACCGGAGTTCTTGCCACCACNGTNGCTAGTCCTTGCACAGCGCCNTTTATGGGGCCTGCTCTAGGTTTTGCCGTTACACAACCCACGNTNNTAGCTCTANTAATATTTGGATCTTTAGGTCTAGGAATGTCCTTACCTCTTTTNGTTNTTTCTTGGGTTCCATCAGCTTACAAAATATTNCCNAAGCCTGGGGCGTGGATGCAGTTGATTAAACAAGTNTTAGCTNTACCTCTTATTTTAACTGCNATTTGGTTATTATGGATTGTCGGACGCCAAACTAATATTGACGTCGTGGCTTCGATTCTCGTCGGCATTACATTTCTATCTTTGAGTATTTGGTTGTTAAAAACAACTTTGCTTCAAAATAATTTTTGCAAACCGATAGCTTACTGCTGTCTACTGCTAGCCGCAGTTATACCTTTTAACACTATAACTCAACAAAAAACTGATCCTACNTGGGAAAAATATAGCACTCAGAGACTCGAGAGTCTGAAGTCTATAAAGAAACCGGTTTTCATTAATGTCAGCGCTGATTGGTGTATCACTTGTTTGCTAAATGAAAAGTTGGTGCTGAATACTGACACCTTTCATTCGACTCTCAGAGAAAACAACATAACCTATTTAAAGGCTGATTGGACAAACTATGACGTCGAAATTACAAATTTTTTAAACAGTTATCAACGTACTGGAGTGCCACTTTATNTTTTCTTTCCCGGGNACGGTGAGNACGAACAAATTCTAAATCAAATACTGTCGCCNACTGAGATCACGACAGTCCTTACAAAAAAAACTATTCCATAGTAAGCACGTTNAACAGACATTAAATTAAACAAATTCNCTCTCATGAGTGAGATNTTCAAAAATATATACGATAAATTCGTAGAATTTCTTCGATTCGATGCCTATAATTCATGATCTCACTCATAATCGCCAAAAGAGTGTTGACATTGAAAGGAGTATCGATATGGCTAAAATCCTTCTCTTAAATGGTCCAAACCTNAATCTTTTAGGATCGCGGGAGACCGACCATTACGGGACTGATTCTCTCAGTAGTATTACTGAAAGTCTTGCGATGAAAGCAACCAAGGCGGGTCATAATCTAATCCATTTGCAAAGTAATGCTGAACATACATTATTGGAGTGGATTCAAGCTGCACCTAAAAAGGGTACAAGCTTTATAATTATAAATCCTGGCGCATTTACGCATACAAGCATAGCTCTTCGAGATGCAATGATTGCCGTTAACATTCCTTTCATTGAAGTTCACCTTTCAAATATTGCAGCGCGTGAAATATTTAGACAAAAATCTTATTTTTCTGATATTGCAATTGGCGTTATAAGCGGGTTCGGATCATTTAGCTACCATGTGGCTATGTATGCGGCGATTGAAGAATTGAGTCGACTTGAAATTTGAGAGAAATAAAATGGATATCCGCAAGGTTAAAAAACTTATCGAGTTGCTTCAAGAATCAAATCTTAGCGAACTAGAGATCACAGAGGGTGATGACTCTGTGCGTATTAGCCGAAACAGTCCAGCAAGTCCGCCATTGGTCACTCAACATACCCTGCCTGTGATACCTTCGGTCAATGCTCCGGCACAAGAATCACCACAAATAGTCGAGGAAGAAATAAGCTACATCCGTTCACCTATGGTGGGGAGTTTTTACTCTTCGCCAGCGCCGGGAGCGCCCCCGTTTGTCTCAATAGGGAAATCTGTCACAAAAGGAAGNGTTGTCTGCATTGTAGAGGCAATGAAAATGATGAATCAGATCGAAAGTGATACAGAAGGAACGATAAGTGACATTTTAGTAAAAGACGGCGATCCCGTGGAATTTGACCAGCCTCTTTTTACAGTTGTCTGACACTACTGGAGCACACGTGCTAGAAAAAGTTTTAATTGCAAACCGAGGAGAAATTGCATTAAGAATTCTTCGAGCTTGTAAGGAGCTACGCATTAAAACTGTTGCCGTTCACTCCAAAGTTGACGCTGCGCTCAAGCACGTCAAACTTGCAGATGAGGCAATCTGTATTGGACCAAATCCTTCAGCCCAGAGCTATTTAAATATTCCAGCCATTATCAGCGCGATGGAGATAACCAATGCGAGCGCGGTTCACCCNGGCTATGGTTTTCTTGCGGANAGTGCCGATTTTGCTGATAGAGTCGANAGCAGCGGCTTCGTCTTCATAGGTCCAACAGCAAAGGTAATTCGCATGATGGGAGACAAAGTGTCCGCCATTAGTGCNATGAAAAAAGTAGGAGTACCAACTGTGCCCGGATCGGANGGCCCCATCGACGATAACTTTGAAAAAACCAGAGCTATTGCAAAAAAGATCGGCTACCCCGTTATCATTAAAGCTNCAGCTGGCGGGGGTGGGAAAGGCATGAGAGTAGCCCAAAATACCGCACAATTAAAAACTGCACTCTCACTAACCAGTAAAGAAGCTAAGCAAGCCTTTGGTGACGACACCCTTTACATCGAAAAGTTTTTAAATGATCCACGACATATCGAAGTTCAAATTCTGTCCGATGGGCAAGGCGGTGTGGTTCATTTGGGCGATCGAGATTGTTCTTTACAGCGACGGCATCAAAAAATATTAGAAGAGGCTCCGGCACCCGGGATTCCNGAGGAATTGCGCGCTCAACTACACGAGAACTGCGTTAATGCATGTATCCAACTTGGTTATCGAGGCGCAGGAACTTTNGAGTTTTTATATCAGGACAATGAATTCTTTTTTATTGAAATGAACACCCGAATTCAAGTTGAACACCCAGTCTCAGAAATGATTACGGGCATCGATTTGGTTAAACAGCAACTTCTAATTGCTAGTGGACANACCCTCAAATTACAGCAAAAAGATATAGTATTCCGAGGNCACGCGTTTGAATGTCGAATTAATGCGGAGCATCCTGATACATTTGCCCCACAACCCGGCGTCATTAGGGCTTATCATGCCCCGGGNGGCAATGGGGT
Organism: Porticoccaceae bacterium; assembly: GCA_002720735.1. Taxonomy (GTDB): domain Bacteria; phylum Pseudomonadota; class Gammaproteobacteria; order Pseudomonadales; family Porticoccaceae; genus TMED48. The sequence continues at coordinate 5,220 of PBJN01000058.1, read as the reverse complement.
ACGAGTTGATTCACATGTGTANAATGGTTACAACGTACCGCCATATTACGATTCTTTGATTGGGAAAGTTATCACTTACGGAAGTGACCGCCCCTCGGCCTTGGCAAGGATGACGAACGCGTTAGATGAGATGCTAATTGACGGCATAGAAACCAATATACCACTCCATGCGGACTTAGTTCGCGATAAAAACTTTGCATTAGGCGAAGTGAGCATACACTACTTAGAAAAGAAACTGTTGGAAAACTAGATTTTCAAAAATGGCATGGATTCAAGCAAAATGCACTTGTAAAGAAAAAGATGTTGAATTAGTAGAGGAAGCTCTCACTGCTTTCCCGGTTCTATCGATCTCAATTAAAGATGCCGGGGACCAAATGATTCTTGATCAGATTTCGGAAGGGAAGCGCCTATGGGACACTTGTAATATCGAGGGTTTATTTACCAGCGAAGTAAATAAAGAGTCAATTGCAAAGTATCTAAGGTCAAAAGTTTCAGAATTAGACATTACATGGACACCCCTTTTAGAGGAAGACTGGAGCAATAGCTGGAAACGAGAGGCCCAGCCGTTCTGTTGCGGTGATTCGTTGTGGATTTACCCCAGCTGGTCAAATAAAAAAAATCTGTCACAGCCCCATGTTATCATTGATCCTGGATTAGCTTTTGGGACAGGCAGTCATCCCACAACATTAATGTGCCTTAATTGGCTAGTAAAACAGCGTTTGTCTGGTATGACGATTATAGATTACGGATGCGGTTCCGGTATTTTGGGTATATCAGCGCTTGTGTTAGGCGCTCACAAGGTTATAGCCATAGACATTGATCCTTTGGCTATTGCCGCAACACACCAAAATGCCGCAAAAAACGGAATCAAAAAAAAGCAACTTTTCTGCTACCCTCCGGAGTTATTACCTCAAGATATCCAGGCCGATATATTAATTGCAAATATACTTGCAAAACCTCTAATTGAGCTGGCGTCTCGTTTTAAAAAACTAACAGGGTCTTGTGGGACAATATGTCTCTCAGGAGTGCTAAAGACTCAAATATCTTACGTCCAAAAAAACTATGAAAATAAATTCAAATTAAAAAAACCGATAGTCGCAGAGGATTGGGCGCTGCTAGAAGGTAAAAAATTATAGTGACGATATTATCTGGAGATCAGCAACGGAAAACTTAGTTTAAATTCGCGACTATTTTAAGCACTGCTGATTAGGTTATGATAGAGTTTCCGAACTCACTTATTGCGATTAAATAACTTGTACTATATAGGGCCATATAAGATTAATAGTAGGACAATACTTGCTCCGATGGCAGGAATAACGGATTTCCCGTTCAGGCGACTATGTCATGAGCTTGGAGCAGGTTTAACGGTGACGGAGATGGTTGCTTCAGATCCGAGCACTTGGAACACTACTAAATCTATGAATCGGACAAAATTTGGTCAGAATCTCAGCAAAAACACTCTTAATGTAGTGCAAATTGCAGGCGCTCATCCAGAGTTCATGGCAGCTGCAGCGCAGTATAACGTGGATCTCGGAGCTCATATCATAGACATTAATATGGGGTGCCCCGCTAAAAAAGTGTGTCGTCGAGCGGCTGGTTCTTCTTTGCTGAGAGACATACCTTTGATCAGAAGAATACTCACAGCTGTTACACAGTCGGTTGACGTGCCTGTAACTTTAAAAATTCGTACGGGTTGGGACCCCACCTCCAGAAACGCGATGCAAGTTGCAAAAATAGCGGAAGATCTTGGAATTTCTGCGCTTGCAATTCACGGTCGTACTAGGGCATGTCGCTTTTTTGGTGAAGTAGAATATGAATCAATTGCTGAGGTAACATCCTCAGTTGATATTCCAGTATTCGCAAATGGAGACATAAAAACGCCTCACATGGCTGAGGAAGTGATCCGTTTTACAGGCGCTGCTGCGGTGATGATTGGTAGGGCTGCTCGCGGTAATCCGTGGATATTTAATCAAATCGAGCATTTTTTAAAGCATAAAAAAGTGATGGGATCTCCATCGAGTGCCGAGTTTGAGGAGGCCATATTGAAACACATGAGTTGGGTTCACGAATTCTATGGAGAATCAATTGGGGTAAAAATTTTTCGTAAACACCTCACTTGGTATCTCCCTAAATCCCGTGATTTCACTCGATTTTTTAATACTCTGACTACTACCAAAGAACAGAAACAGGCTTTAATTACTTATCTGCTAAACCACAATGATTCAATGAGAAAAAAAGTAGCCTAATGCCTGACTCAGACCAAGAAAAAAATCATTATTCCTTATTGAGAGAGAGCGCAAGTCGATCGATAGAACGCTATTTTGAGGATCTAGACGGTCAAGGTGCTGTAGATTTATATGCGTTGGTGATGGCAGAGGTGGAGCCACCAATGTTGCTCGCCGTAATGAAGTATAATCGACAAAATCAAAGTAAATCGGCAAAAATGCTCGGTATAAACCGCGCAACGCTCCGGAAAAAGCTAAAATTTTATAACCTAATTTAGGGAAAACAGCGCATGGTCTCGGGTAAAAAAAAAATTAGCCGTGCACTAATAAGTGTCTCCGATAAAACAGCAATCTTAGAATTTGCAAAATCTTTAGTGGAATGGGGGATAGAGATACTCTCAACCGCTGGGACTTATAGACTTATAAAAGATGCAGGTATACATGTAATTGACGTCTCNGAATATACTCANTTGCCGGAAATGATGGATGGCCGCGTTAAAACTTTGCATCCCCGAATCCACGGCGGGATTCTAGGTCGACGTGGAACTGATGATAAAGTAATGGCTAAACAGGGAATAAATCCAATAGACTTGGTCGTGGTCAATCTATATCCATTTTCTCAAGTAGTAGCAACAGATCATTGTTCAATAGATCAGGCAATTCAAAATATTGACATTGGTGGGCCCGCGTTGATACGAGCAGCAGCTAAAAATCATAATGATGTAGCCGTGGTGGTGGATGTCAAAGATTATGTGCAACTTATTGAGGAAATGGCGAAAAACGATGGAGGTCTGTCATATCAGACACGTTATAAATTAATGACGAAAGCTTTCGCGCACACCACCGCCTATGACGGCATGATTTCTAATCACTTCGCTGAGCGAAATTACAAAAATGACAACATTTCTTTTAAAAACACATACAGTTTCCAATATAAAATTAAACAGGGCCTTCGATATGGCGAAAACCCCCATCAAAAAGCGGCATTCTATATTTCCGAAGATACAAACGAATCGACTATAGCAACTGCTCAGCAAATTCAAGGAAAGCAACTGTCATTTAATAATATCGCAGATACTGACACAGCGCTGGAATGTGTAAAACAATTCACAAACCCTGCGTGCGTCATTGTTAAACATGCAAATCCGTGCGGAGTTGCTATCGCTGATAGTATATACAATGCCTACAGGGCGGCCCACTCTACAGACCCTGAATCAGCCTATGGTGGAATAATAGCTTTTAATAAAGAGTTGGACGAAGTTACTGCGCAATTCATTACAGAACACCAATTCCTTGAAGTTCTGATCGCACCATCAGTAACGTCTGGAGCACTTAAAATACTAAAGAATAAAGAAAATATAAGGTGTCTGCAATATACCGAATGCGATCAGGCTCCCAAAGTAACTTCAGATTTCAAAAAAGTTGGTGGAGGGCTACTTGTTCAAGATTATGACTCTCACATCTTATCGGTCAAAGATATATCAATAGTTACCGAACGCGCGCCTAGCGTAACTCAAATTGAAGATATGATTTTCACATGGAAAGTAGCAAAAATGGTTAAATCGAATGCGATAGTCTATGCAAAAAACGGTAGAACACTTGGCATTGGAGCCGGTCAAATGAGCCGCGTCAATTCAGCCCGAATTGCCCTTATCAAAGCTGAACAAGCTGGTCTTGACGTGTCCGGAGCAGTTATGGCGTCAGATGCCTTTTTTCCTTTTCGAGACGGCATAGACCATGCTGCCACCTCGGGGATATCCTGCATTATTCAACCGGGAGGATCGAAGCGTGACGACGAAGTGATATCCGCAGCAAATGAGCACGACATGATAATGGTTTTCACCGCAATACGGCATTTCAGGCATTAGAGGGCTGCCATAGAAACCTCACAAAAATGACTTCGTTTGCTCAAACGCGGCAAGAGCAAGTGCCCTAGAAATTTTTACATCTACAATCGGATTCGGATAATTATCTCCCAATGTAATACCAGCCGCATTAAGTGCCTCAGATGAGGCCAGCCAGGGGGCGTGAATATATTTGTTAGAGAGCTTTGAAAGTTGTGGAACAAACCGACGAATATATCTTCCTTCAGCATCAAATTTCTCACTCTGAGTGATAGGATTAAAAATCCTAAAGAATGGTGCCGCATCGGTCCCGCAACCTGCCACCCACTGCCACCCGGCACTGTTGCTTGCAAGATCGGCGTCAACTAAACAATCCCAAAACCACCTTTGTCCATGATGCCAATGAATCAATAAATTTTTTACCAAGAAAGATCCAACCACCATTCGTACACGGTTATGCATATATCCCGTCTCCCAAAGTTCTCTCATTCCGGCATCAACCAATGGAAATCCCGTGTTACCCTCTTCCCACGCTTTGAGATGTGAGACTTCCAAATGCCATGGAAATTTGTCAAATCTAGTCTGCAAGTTTTTCACCGGCAACTCGGGGAAATGGTACATTGTGTAATAAGAGAATTCTCGCCATCCCAGCTCACTCAAAAATGTGTCGAGACTCTCAGCTCTCTCAATCTTTTCTGATTGATTTTTTGCCAAGAACCAAACCATATTCGGCGAAATCTGTCCAGAGCGCAGATATGGAGAAAGACGAGAAACCTTTGAATCATTCGGAAAATTACGTCCCTCGCGATAATCATTTAAACGCTTCGAAACAAAGTCAATGGCGCACTTTTGCGCTTTTTTTTCACTAACATCCCAGTGCTTTGATAATTTCAAGTGCCAATCATTATTCGGCAACAAATTTAGATCCGATAATGCACATGCATCAAGTTTTCGATCAGGTGCCGCATAACGAATTTCCTTTGGAATAGGTATTGGAGACCGAGGCGGTGGCATTGATAAACAGCCTCGTCGATAGTAAGGGGTGTATATTCGATAAGCTTCTCCATTGTTTTTTAAAACATGCCACGGCTCCCATAGTAAACTGCCATTACTAGTAAGAACCTCAATCCCACTATCGGATAGTTGCTGTT
>PBJN01000004.1:14979-18224 GCA_002720735.1 Porticoccaceae bacterium | reverse complement strand
TCCGCGTCGCGGGCCTCTGCTCTGGCCCGCTCATAGCTTTTCGTGACAATCGCGTTCAGCTGACCATCGACGCTTTCGATTCGGTCAATACAGGAATCGACAAGTTCAATTGGCGATATGTCCTTGTGGCCGATCATCCGGCGCAATTCAATGGCGGTCAGGTCACATAAGTCTGTCATGGCTTTTTCCTGTTGAAATTTTGTATCAATGCTACCCGGCTCAAATGCTGGGCGTATTGCCAGCCCCGAGGTCCCACCACAGCCCGGTCATCATGCGAAGTGCGGTCTGTGTTGTGCCTTGAAGGATATGTTCGTTTGGCGCGTGCTGCGAACAGCCGGCATAGGAGTGCGGCACCCAGATGGTCGCCAGGCCCAGCACATCTGAAAACACTTCGTTCGGAAGGGAGCCGCCAAGGTTTGGCATGACCGCAATTTCACCCCCATATGTGCTGGAGAGGGAGCCAACGACCCATTTTGCCCACGGGTGATCGGGATCGAGGCGTGTGGCATACATTGGGTCACGCTCGGTTTTGAGCTCGATGTCAGTGAACCCGTGCCTGTCAAGATGTGCCCGGAGCAATGGCATCAGTTGCTCAGGGTCGGTTCCAACAACATAGCGAAGATGACCGTAGGCAATGGCGGAAGGCGGGATGGCATTCGCTGGCGAGTGCGGATTGCCAGTTTCAAAGGCACGGATCTCGAAGGTGTTGCTGGCGAAGACCCGTTCGGCTGGAGTCATGTCAGGTTCACCCCAGCTCGGATTCATCACTGGCACGTTCTCGCCGCCACCAACTTCAAGCTTTGCAATGGCCGCCCGAACAGAATCCGTCATTTCGATGCTGCGCCATCCGTCGACAAGAATCTTGCCGTTTGCATCGATCATACTGGCAAGGGCATGCGCTAACACCACACCAGGGTTNGTCAGAAGACCTCCCCAGTTTCCAGAATGGTGGCCTCCTTCATGCACATCAAGCCNCATNGTGAAGTTGAATACTGCACGTGATCCCATGAAAATTGTTGGCTTCTTGGGATGGATACGAGGGCCGTCTGAGGCAATAAATACATCGGCGTCGAAAAGATGCTTGTTGGCTCCACAGAATTCCTTTAACCCAGGGGATCCGCGTTCTTCGCCCATCTCGATTAGCACAATGACGTTGAAGCCGAGCTTGCCACGCACCTCCAGAACCGTCTTCAGGGCGGCAAGATTGATCGTGTGCTGGCCTTTATTGTCTGCTGTGCCGCGGCCGTACCAGCGATGACCAACCTTTGTGATCTTCCAGGGATCCATATCATCTAGCCATTGGCCGTCATAGCCCGCCACCACATCGCCATGTCCGTAAGTCATGACNGTGCAAAGGCTGTCATCTTCCTGCCGGCGCGCCACAAGGATAGGACCGGCATCGCTNCGGGGGTTGGGATGGATCTTGCAGTCGAAATCCATTGATGACAGATAGGGAANAAGGTCTTCCGAAAGATAGCATNGGAGGGCGTCTTCGCACCCTTCAAGATTACTTTCCGTCCTAAAGGCTACACGCCGCGCAAGATCGGCTTCAAACGTGCCATTCAGGAAGTAATCATCAATCTGGTCAAGCGCCTGGTCCCGTCCCATTTAACANNTCCTCAAATATTTTTCTCNATNATAGGTCAAGCGATTGAAAAGTCATAACGACATTGGCCNTNTTAAGGATTTAATGCGCGGCNNAACGTAAAGTGAAAAGGCTTCACNAGCTAGNATCANGAACAGGATCGCNNAACCTATCCCGACAATNTTGCCGGNAAACTCGCCTNNTGTATCACTNAGAAAAAGGCCACATNATCTGGCAAAAATAGANACNAGTCGTCCTGNCNTTANANAAAGNAATTTTTTTCTNGGCNTANCACNGTTGACGTTTGNANNCGACAATGNNNTGAGGTTTGCGGCCCGCGNNCCTCGCAAATGTNNTCTNNGCCTCGGTTTCNGCACAACTCGAAAAGTNNNNTACGTTGGGTTATTCTAGCATTTCTACTTCGNGNNATTACTCAAGCCGCNNCCAGTTTTCTTTTATACTGATTTCTTTCAGAATAAGTNGCTGTCNGTCACCGCATAGTCAAAAGGAAACTCCAATGTCGTCAGCNTTGTTTACTTCTATCCAGATAAACAGTCTGGAATTGCCAAATCGTATNATCGTCGCTCCAATGTGNCAGTATTCAGCGATAGATGGCAGCATGACAGACTGGCACCTTTCCCATCTTGGACAAATCGCCATGGCTGGGCCTGCCCTGATAATCATAGAAGCAACCGGGGTTGAGCCAGAAGGTCGTATCACCCACGGATGTACCGGCCTCTATAGTGAGGAAAACGAAGCNGCGATGCGGCGGGTGATCAATTTCTGCCGCGAAGTNGGGCATAGCCGTATCGCTATNCAGCTTAACCATGCTGGCCGCAAGGCTTCCTCCAACTTGCCCTGGAAAGGTGGCAAGTCGCTTGCCTNAGGGGAAGGCGCATGGCAGGCNTTCGCTCCTTCAGCCNTGCCNATTGCTGANGGCTGGCATATGCCNCAAGCTCTGGATGANGCTGGTCTANCGCGTATTCGNNAAGCATTCATTGATTCCACCCGCCGCGCTGCGCGGCTTGNCCTAGATGCTNTAGAACTACATNNCGCCCATGGTTATTTGTTGCACACCTTCCTCTCGCCNGTNAGCAACCAGCGTGAGGATCAATATGGTGGTAGTTTCGACAACCGGGTTCGTTTTCCACTTGAAATACTGAGCNCTGTTCGCAAAGCCTGGCCTGCTGAAAAACCACTTATCGTTAGGCTTTCGGCCACCGATTGGATANAGGGCGGTTGGTCACTGGAGCAGAGCATTGCCCTTGNCCCNCTGCTTGAAGAAGCAGGCTGTGATGTCATCCATGTTTCCAGTGGTGGGGTTTCACCGCACCAACAATTACCAAGCACTGGTCCTGGCTATCAGACCGGATTAGCCGCTGCTATCCGTCAACATACTAGCCTTCCAGTCATAGCCGTTGGCATGATCACGGACCCCGTTCAGGCTGAACATATTCTGAACAGCGGTCAGGCTGATATGGTTGCACTCGCCCGCGAGTTNCTTCGCAACCCGCGNTGGGTNTGGCAAGCCGCACAACGGCTCGGNGGTTCCAGTTCGGTACCACCGCAATANCTCCGCGCACAGTCNTTCTAACNTTTTANNGNCANCGTTGCCAGGCANANCANGCAGGTATNGNTNAANTNNCNTGGTCANNCAGGT
>PBJN01000004.1:0-14974 GCA_002720735.1 Porticoccaceae bacterium | reverse complement strand
TGGCCANCNTNNCNCANATTNTTCAANAGAAAATNTTTAATGTNNGGCTCCTTATANTTTTTTCTACATGAAAAATTTTTCNNNAACCGTNTNCNCATCGGTCACTNNTTNTCTACAGACAACACCNTNAANGCTGNTATNTNATNTTNGCNGTANACNAAGANCNAAGTCATCAAGATGCTGAACAGAANTNTTCCAATNACAGAAACTACTACANANNNTTCNNTTTAANAGATGGNTATNCANNAGNCTTATATTTGTANNNAGGCACACNACANGTGCTGTTTTTTCCAAACTTGCTTATAAAAGATNNTGCGCTGCNAGATTNGCNACNGCCTTCGAAGAAATTGCTTGAGAAGTGGACGCCCGTTACTGAGAATTTAGTTGCNCGTNGTTTGTGCAACGACGATCTANNTTANCTTCTGGAAAGTTAACAGATGACGCGAGAAAACTGTATTGCCGCNNCCACCGCTTATTTTGACNATGGCGATTTCCTGGCCGATTGCGGCAGGCTAGTNGCGATCCCNAGTGAAAGCCAAAAAGCCGAAGGACTTGTGCATTGCNTACGTTATCTTGATNAAGCCATGATCCCGGCATTCAAGACGATGGGTTTTACNACAAAGACCTATGAAAACCCTGTTNCTGGATATGGACCGGTGCTGCTTGCCACTAGGNNTGAAGACNCTACACTGCCAANTATTCTGGGCTATGGCCATGGCGATGTCATTCGTGGTATGGCCGANCAATGGACAAAGGGCGCTGGGCCATGGAAGGTTGCNGTGGATGGCGAGCGACTNTNTGGCCGTGGCANCGCCGATAATAAAAGCCAGCATTGGATCAATATGGTGGCNATGCGCTACGTGCTTNAAAACCGTGGCAAACTGGGATTCAATGCCAAATTNNTNATAGAAACGGGGGAGGAGAANGGCTCACGCGGTCTNGGTGATGTNATCANATCCAATATGGATGATTTCGGCGCCGATGTCTTCATCGCTTCAGATGGGCCNCGTGTCANACGAGATCTACCGACCTTGTTTCTNGGTTCNCGNGGGGCCACCAATTTCGATCTCGTCTGTTCNCTGCGTGANNGTGGCCATCATTCCGGNAANTGGGGNGGAGCCCTTGCNGATCCGGCNGTGATCCTGGCGCATGCCATCGGCTGTATCAGTGGTCGNCATGGCAGGATANAGGTGGAGGCNTGGCGACCACCNGANTTGACGGNNGCAACACGCGAAATGNTNCATTCGGTAGTNCTGGANGCNGGTCCNGACGGACCGGTTGCCGACCCTGNTTGGGGAGAGCCCGGGTTTTCGCCGGCAGAGAATGTCCATGCCTGGAANGCNTTTTCGGTATTNGCTATGACTTCCGGCAACCCNGCAANCCCGGTCAATGCCATCGCCCCTTCGGCTCGTGCTCATTGCCAGTTACGCTATATTGCAGGCACNGATGCCACAGCNATCTTGCCAGCGTTGCGCAANCATCTTGATGATCATGGTTTCGAGATGGTTCGNATAGAGGANCCACCTGCGGAAAACCGCGGTGGTTTTGCTGCAAGCCGCACCGAACCCGAAAACNCTTGGGTGNTGGCCGTTTGCCAGTCTATGGAACGCAGCACTGGCAGCCAGCCCGTTGTTATACCGCAGATGGGCGGATCAATCTGCAACGAGTTGTTCACCGATCTTCTTGGCCTGCCTGCAATCTGGATTCCGCATTCCTATTCCGGTTGCAGCCAGCATGCCCCAGATGAACATATCTTAATGCCNNTGTGCCGTGAGGCTTTGCAGATCATGGCCGGTCTCTATTGGGACCTGGGTGAGGAGAAAACCTGAAATGACTTCGCCACTGGCGCAACTTGAAGCGGCAATCAGCGAAAGTTTTCAGATGTTGATGCACCCGCCGAAGGGGTTCATGCCAAACCGTCAGGGCCCTGACGGCAAATCGCTTTGTGATGTACTGATCATCGGTGCCGGAATGAACGGCTTGGCTGCGGCTTTTGCCCTTCGCCGCCTTGGTATTACTAATATACGCCACNTAGATGCCGGTAGGCAGGGTCTTTCCGGCCCATGGCTGAATTATGCCCGGATGGAATATCTTCGTTCTGGTAAAAACCTGACAGGGCCCGCCCAGGGCCATGCGCTGCTAACGCCACGTGCCTGGTGGCAGGCCAGTCGACCTGAGCAATCATGGGATGAGTTGGATTATTTTACCAGACAGGACTGGGCTGCTTATCTTAACTGGTATGGCCGCGTGACAGCCGCCGATATCACCTGGCAGACAGAATTGACTGCAATCACTGCTGAAGATGATTTTGTCATCGCAACCGTGTCCAGGATGAATGGCAAAGAGGAAGTTGTCTATTGTCGGCAACTGGTGCTTGCCAATGGCCGAGAGGGTCTTGCCAAACCTCGGATTCCACAGGTATTCGAGCGTTTCGCTGACGATGTAAGGATACAGCATTCGTCACAGCCACTTGTCCAGGAGCAGCTGTCAGGCAAAAATGTCGCGGTCATTGGTCTTGCTGCTTCAGCTTTTGACAACGCGGCAACCGCAGCCGAAGCTGGCGCAAAGGTCACTCTGGTAGGTCGTGCCAAAACGCTGCCGCGTCTCAACAAGATGAAACATACTGTCACCGCCGGTTTTGCTGAAGGTTTTCCGCTACTTGCCGATAGCGACAAACTGGCCTGGCTGCGGCATATAATGGCCTGCCGTATCGCCCCGCCGCGACATACTGTTCAGCGGGTTGCAAAACTCGGCATAGAACTTGTCTTTGGCACCGAAATCAATGAGGTTGCCGAACAGGGAGAAGCTTTGTTGCTAAATGCTGGTGCCGAAAAAATCAGGTCGGATCTTGTGATCCTTGGCACAGGCTTCACCATGGATCCTGCCGCCATGCCCGCGCTGGCCGATCTCGCTTCTTCTGTCACCAGCTGGCAGGACAGGCTGCCGGAATCGGCCTGGCAGAATGGAGATGATGAATGGCGGCGCTTTCCCTATTTAGGTAAGGGATTTGAATTTCTAGCCAAGGACCCGCAAAGGCAGCGTGCATTAGGCCGGGTCCGCTGTTTCAACCATGCGGCCCAGCTGTCGCTCGGCAATCTTGCCAACGATATTCCACATGCCAGTTTTGGTGCCGACAGACTGGCACGGGCGCTGGCTGCTGATTTCTTTGTCGAAGACAACGCGCATCATTATCAAGCGCTAATGGATTATGATGATCTGGAACTGCTGGGCGATGAATGGCCCACCGCCTTCTGAACATGCAGGCAAAACGGGGCTTGCCGATCATGTTTCGGGATCATCGTGTCGGTCATCATTAGCGTTGTAATGAACATGGCGGTGGAACATCGCGTTAGGTCTGGCCATGTTGCGGCGGAGTTCATCCGTGGCTTTTGTGTCAATGTCATCACCATCGGCGTTCAGGATAACACCATAGTCACGCTTGGCACTGGCAACAGAGACATAGCCATCTAGCACGTCGTCCAAAACCTGTTGTGCCGACCTTTCCAACGGGCTGCCCCAGCCACCGCCGCCGGGTGTAATGATACGGATTAGATCTCCCTTCTTGATTCTTGTGCCATCACTAAGCGGCCTAATTTCGCGCTGCTCGGGCGTGTCGGGATTGATCAGAACCCTTCCAGAAGCACCAGCAAGACCGCCATTGACCCCAAATGCCGGATAGCGGCAATTATCGATGCGTATTCCAAGATTCATTTCTTCAAGCAAAACCCTGATATCACGTATTATTCCGCAGCCCCCTCGATGGCGACCGGCGCCGCCGGAATCACGATGCACCCCAAATTTTTCGATCGTAAGGCCGAATTCCATTTCAGCAAATTCTACTGGGTAGTTTTCTTGGGCGACATAATAGACAGCATCCAGTCCATCGGCGAATTGCCGGCCTCCATAACCAACGGACAATCCCTCTATGCATAATTCCTCACCTCCACCCAATCTTGTGCCGCGCAGATAATAGAGCACATAGACGCTTGAAGCGGCCGTAGCCGCACCGCCTGTCGCCTGTGCAAGACTGCCAAACAGCGCGCTGTTGACTCTGAACATGGTGTGCGAGCGCAAGCCGAGTGGTGCTGGTGATCGTGGCGCCAGCAAAGTTCCGGGCCGAGTTATAACCTCTCCAATAGCGCGCTGGAAGCCGGCGTTCATGACTACGCCCTGGATATCACGGGTGAGATACAGGCCGAGCATGAATTTTGGTACTGACTGATCCATGATAAAATTGATCGGACCATCAGCCTGGCGGTCTGTGGCCGAGAAATCTAGACTGAGTTTGCCTTTTTTCTGGCGCATCACAACATCGACGAAGTAACCGCGGTCTGAGACGGCATCGGAGTCTATGCGGTCGCGAAATGCCCAACTGCCTTCTGGTATATGAGCGCTGATCTGCTGCTGCAATGCAGTCTCAGTCTGGCTGATGATCGCTTCAAACGCTTTCTTCAGCGCATCTGCACCATGTAGAGCGGCACATTCCTCCAGCCGCTTGCAGCCAAGATTGCAGGCTGCCATCAGACTGTTGAGGTCTCCTTCTAGCATATCGGGGAAACGCGAATTACGGGTGAAAATCCGCACCACTTCCTCGTTTCGGACGCCACCATGAAGAACCCTTACGGGCGGGATCATGACACCCTCCTGGAAAACAGAACTCGCGGTCGGGCTGATAGAACCGGGAACAGTTCCGCCGATATCCCACAGATGCCCCCAGCATTCAATAAACGCGACAAGTCTGTTTTCAGCAAAGACCGGCATGACAAAGACCATATCCGGCAGATGACTGACTGCACCGCCAGTGGCATAGGGATCATTATACCAGAACAGATCACCATCCAGCATTGTATTGGCGGGATATTGTTGAAGAATGGCATCAACAAGATTGCCGGCCAGAGTCAGGCTTGTCGAGACAACAAGTTCTCCAGCAGGGTTCAGGATTGCGGTGAAGAAATCCTTTTTCTCGCGTATGAAAGGCGACATTGCGGTCCTGGTTATCAGCGCTTCCATCTCTCGACGGGTGGCGTTGAGCATGCCCTTGATCAGCTCTACAGTAATGCGGGATGCGGCGTCGTCTGCTGCTGATTTCATGGTGCATCCTCTCGGATCAGAATATTGCCCAAACGGTCTATCTTGCCATGCTGACCGGCAAATAAAACGGTGGTGGTATCTAACTGATCAATGATCGCCGGCCCGCTGATCCGGTGGCCAGCGCGAAGCCGCTCACGACGCCAAACCGGCACTTGCTGTTTTTCCAGGCCTTGTAGAACAGCCATGCGGCTATCATCGGGAGATAGCTGCGATGTATCCGCCTCGACCAACTGTGGCGGGCTGATTGGGTCCATGCGGCCTGTTGCCTCAAGCCGCAAATTAACAAATTCCACTGCCCCTTGAAGATCCGAAAAACTGTACAACTGGCGGTGCAGATCATGAAAACCTCTGATGGTGGAGGCAACTATCTCATTTGTGATGGGACCATCGGGGAAAGGCACAGTCAGTTCGGTTCCCTGACCGGCATAGCGCAGATCAGCCATGCGCCTCAACTCATGCCGGTCCGTGCTGATACCATCAGAGGAAAGTTTCGCTGCAGCTTCTCCGGATAGACGGTCAAATGCCGCGGCGATATCATCCAGATCATAATGACCAGCGCGTTGTAGCCGGGTCAAAGCAAAATCATAACGCAGATCGGTAGACAAAAGGCCCGTGGCACAAAGAATTCCGGGGTGACGGGGCACAAGCAACTGCCGACTGTTGAGCAGACGCATCAATTCCCCGCCATGTACCGGACCGGCACCGCCAAAAGCGGCAAGGGTGAAGTCAGCAGGATCGAGGCCGCGTTCCACCGTCATGAGTTTCAGGGCACTGTTCATGGTTTCGTTGACAATGGCCAGAATGCCAAGAGCAGCTTCTGTTACGCTCGTTCCAAGTGGTCTTGCGATCTTTTCATCTATCGCGGCGCTTGCCGCCTCTGTATCTAGTTTGACCGCTCCATCCAGCAGGCTTGGCGGCAGACGGCCGAGAACAAGATTAGCATCGGTCACAGTCGGCTGTGTTCCACCCTCGCCGTAGGCAGCGGGGCCGGGCACGGCACCGGCACTTTGTGGGCCAACAAGGATTGCACCATTTTCAGCGATGCTGGCTATGGAACCTCCGCCGGCACCAATAGTGTGGATATCTATAACTGGCAGGGCGAGCGGCAGGTCATTGATGCGTGTCGTAGTGCTTTTCTGTGGCTGGCCCTGGCGTATCAACGATATATCGGCACTGGTGCCACCGATATCTATTGTAATCATGTCTTCTATGCCGCCAAGCCTGCCAAGAAAGGCAGCGCCACTGGCGCCTGCTGCCGGACCTGAAAGAGCCATATGCGCTCCGGCATGCGCTGCTTCCTTGGGCGAGAAGATACCGCCATTGGATTTCATGATAAACAGTGGTGCCTCGATCCGGCGGTCTTTCAAGCCATCTTCCAGCAGCCGGATATAGCGCCCGACCAATGGTTGAACCATGGCGTTCATCACCGTTGCCATGCTTCGTTCATACTCACGGAACACCGGCAATACTGCCGAGGAACTGGAGATTTCTATATGTGGCAGCCTGCTGGCAAGAAATTCATGCAACTGTACTTCATGGCATGGGTTGGCATATGCATGAATTAAGGCGATGGCGACCGCCTGATAGCCACCTCTCTCTATTTGTCTGGCAATTGGTTCCAGCTGTGTCACATCTAGAGGGGCGGCGACTGTGCCGTCGCTGAGGACACGTTCCTCCACCTCCAAAATATCACGCGGCCTTATCGGTCGTTTCGGTTTGACCCAGCCATAGAGATTGGCTTCTCGCGGGATTTCAGCGCGGCCTATATCTAGCACATGACGAAAGCCACGAGTTGTCAGCAACGCGGTTCTAGCACCTTTGTGTTCAAGAATGGCGTTGGTGGCAACGGTAGAGCCGTGAAAAACGATTTCCACTGCTTCAGCTTCAACCTCAGCCAACCGCGACACATCGTCTACAGCATTGAAGAACCCGGTTGCTGGATTTTCAGGCGTGGAGCTTGTCTTGCTGACGACAAAACGGTTCTGCCAGTTGTCCGCAATCACGATATCTGTGAATGTGCCGCCAATATCCACGGCAATGGCAAAGCGGCGACTGTCCTGCATGATTTAGGGCCCGCCTGTGACGGCCAGAGTCTGACCTGTTATCCAGCCCGCCTGTTCCGAAGCAAAGAACAGGACGGCATTTGCTATATCATCAGGCCTGCCAATGCGACGCATGGCTATGCCCTCTACAAGCGCCTGCTGTTTTTCCTCGCCGTAGGATTGCCATTGTTTGACATAATCCGGGCTCGTTGGCATGAAACCAGGAGCAACAGAGTTGACGGTGATTCCGAACTGTCCGAGTTCGGCGGCAAGTTGCTTGACCAGACCTATCTGTGCTGCTTTGGCAGTGCCGTAGCTCTGCACGCCGGTAAGGGAAACACCGATGCCAGCACGGCTGGAGATGACGATGATTCGACCATGACCGTTTTGTTTCATCGCTGGGACTACAGCCCGTGCAAGATTGAAGGCGCCATCCAGATTTACCGCTTGGATCACCCGCCAGTCTTCATCTGTAACATCTTCTATCGGAGTCTTGAATCGCGACCGGACACCACCAGCAGAATGAACAACTATATCAACCGCACCGGAAGTGGCCTGCCGGCTTATCTTGCTGACAAGATTGGAGACAGCCTGAGGGTTGGTGACATCCAGTTCAATCGGCCTGATCCGCGCGGCTGTATCTGCAGCCAGACTATCGGTGATACCGTCCAATAATGTTGTTTCAATATCCGCTGCCCAGACAGTTGCACCATTGGCGGCAAATTGATGGCAGATCTGCTTGCCTATACCTCTTACTGCACCTGTAACCAGAACTGATTTGTTGTCAAACGTGATATCCATATTCTTTTTTCTTTAGGTGGCCTGGCAGTTTTAAGCATGCATCACGAGTTGGCGCTGGCCTCCGCAAGGTCCGGAAACTCGTCTGACAATCTGGTAAATCCATGGCGGACTGCAGTGCCATCGCTGCGCCCCGGATCATCAGATGGCAGTTTGTCTATCATACTGAACACCCTGTGTTTGGCGTAGAAACGCCAGGTCACCGGCAGTTTCATCAATCCTTCGGTAAGGGCGTCATAATTCGCCTCTGTCCAGACAGTTTCAAAAGCCTGCTGGGCTTTGCCAACATGATAGAACGAAGCTTCTTTGCCGGCGCCCCCATCGTTGCTGCGTGCCTTGCGGCAGGCCTCTGTTGCCTCTTCATCCAGCTTTCTATCGCTGATTATTACCCCATACTCCTGTTGTGCATGATCGCAGCTGACCCAGCCACGTAACACATCTCTTAGCACCGCTTCCGGATCGCGCTGTAAAGGATCACCCCAGCCACCAGCACCACCGCAGGTGACATGGATGATGTCACCGGGATCGATGGTGACAATATCAGTATTTCGAAGGTCAAATGCGTTATCCCGACCAGGATTGCGAATGAAGCGGGAAAGCCCGCCAGCCTTGCCACCGGCGATACCCCAGCCTGAAAAGACAGTGCGATCACGATTGCGGGCGGTGACGCGTGTATTTGGGGCTAACGCCTCAAAAACAAGTTCAGTCCCCAGCCCACCGCGATGCTTGCCAGGGCCAGCTGAATTGGTCATTAGTCCGTAGCGGTGAACTCGGATGCCAGCCTCTACCTCATTGACCTCAACGGGCGTGTTCTTAAGGAAACCCTGATTGGCACCAGAGCCATCATGGCCATCACCTTCTGCACTGCCACCGGAACCGCCGGTCATCGGGTCAATCGCCGCCATTATGCGACGGCCAGAGCGGGTATCAGTTGTGTTGACATTCATGATCGGCCCACCGCTTGCAGGGGCACCCATTAGTCTTTCAGGAGCAGCCTTAGCAAAAGCCCCGAAAGTCAAGCCATGCAAGCGGTTGCAGGAAAGTGTGCGCATCCCAACAGCCGCTGGAAAAACCGGGTTGACGATTGTCCCTGAAGGCAAGATGCAACGACACGCACGGGCAATGCCCGAATTTAGGTAAAGCCTAGGGTCGAGGGAATACAGCACATATACAACTCCAACAAGCATTAGGACATGGCGCGGGTCACCACCGGTCGGCATATTCATGGAGCTTTCCAGCTGCGGGTCTGAGCCGGTAAAATCAAGGACCAATTCATCATCATGGATTATGAGGCTGAGTTTCAAGCGACATGGCCAGCCATTGACAGCGTCCTCATCTATGTAGTCACGGAAATTATAGCGACCATTGGGCAGTTCCCGGATGATCGCCCGTGCTTGCTTTTCGGCATAATCAAGCAGATCACCGACACCTTTGCGGAATGTGTCTATGCCGAATCGTTCAATCATTTCAGCAACTTTTCTCTCACCAGTATTGCAGGCAGCAATCTGAGCTTTTAGGTCACCCCAATTTTGTTCCGGGGCACGCACATTGGCAAGAAATACATCCAGCATCTTTTGGTTCAGTTCACCCTCACGGAGTATTTTTGTCGGTGGTATCCTAATCCCCTCCTGATGGACTTCAGAAAGTGAGCGTGAAAGCGAAGCAGGCACCGCACCGCCAACGTCGGTGTTATGAATATGACCTACCGAAAAGGCGACGATCTCATCACCATAGAAAATCGGCTTCCAGATATGCATGTCCGGTGGATGCGTGCAGACAAAACCAGAATAGGGATCATTGGTCATGCATATATCACCAGGTTTGTAGTCATCTATCATACGAATAGCGCGGCCATAATTGAGGCCAACAAACCATGTTGCACCAAGTTCAGTGGGGGTGGCGAAGGTTTCTCCCTCTGGGGTCGTAAGCCCGGTGGTAAAATCTTCGGTTTCCTTGACAAAGGTGGAATGAGCGGTGCGATAAAGCGTGAACGCCATGCTTTCGGCAGCCGCACGAGTATGGTTTTTCAGTATCTCCAGTGTCACCTTATCAATTGGCATCAGACTTCTCCCTGCTATGCAAGATCAGGTTGCTGGCGCCATCCACCCGACCTTCAAAATCAGGCAGTACGATAGTTGTCGTATCATCCTGCCCGATGATGGCTGGGCCGCTGAACCTGTCACCGGCGGACAAGTGCTTGCGGTCATAAATTGCAGCCTGTTGCCACTTACCATCTAGCCAGACCCGGGTTTCACCGGCAGCATTTGCCCGACCTGGTTTTTCCTTAGATAGAGGCAGAGTAGGTTTCGGCACAGTACCGGCAACCACAAGCCGAAGATTGACAATCTGGACGGCGGCGTCAGGGTCTGAATGATCATAGACACGATGATGGGCATGATGAAAAGCTGTAGCGATGGCGTTAATATCGGCAGCATCTAGTGCCTGACGGTCTATAGCTGTCTCAATCTCGTATGACTGGCCGTGATAGCGCATATCGGCTGTCCAGATAAGCTGAGCATCACCATCAAAAGCCTGTTCTAAAAACAGCCAATTGCGGGCCTCTGCTTCCAATTCGTCTGCAACCGGTTGGAGCGTTTCAAGACCAATGCTGCTGACTTCGATCATCACCGTTCGGATAAAATCATTGCGAATATCGGCAATTAGGCCGCCATAGGCGGAAAGCACGCCAGGAGTGGGTGGAATTATGACCTCTGCCAGGCCGAGTTCGCGACCGAGATGACAGGCTGTCATCGGGCCGGCGCCCCCAAATGCTACCAGGCTGAAACTTCGCGGGTCTGCACCTTGGCGCGACATCAGTTTGCTTGTTTCCAGGAACATGCCGGAAACTGCAATCTGGATGACGCTTTCGGCAGCCTGTTCAATGGAAAGGTCAAGCTGTTCAGCAAGTGGCTTCAAGGTATCGCGAGCTTTCTCTGGCTTTATCTCAACCGCACCATAGCCAAGTTTGCCTGCGGAAAGCACACCAAGTGTGGCGAATGCATCGGTAATGGTTGGGCGGTTGCCGCCGCGATCATAGCAGGCCGGCCCAGGAGAGGAGCCAGCGCTTTCAGGGCCGACCTTCAAAACACCAAAATCATCTATCCAGGCGATGGAGCCACCACCTTCGCCGATTGATGTGACGGAAACTGTCGGTACAAAAATAGGAAATTCGCCAACTAATTCGCCGCTTCCATAGGCAGCACTACCGTCACGAATGACAGCGACATCAGCACTGGTGCCACCGACATCGAAACTCAACACCTCGTCACGACCAACCCGGCGGGCAATATCGGCAGCACCGATAACCCCAGCGGCGGTGCCTGAAAGCAGCATCGAGATCGGGTCTTTCTTGCCAGCTTCGGCACTCATGACGCCGCCATTGGATTTGCCGATGAGAGGTAGTGCAGGCACTTCTGCTTCATTTAAAGCCTGCTGGAATGCTGACAAATAATGGGCAACCCGACGCTGCACATAGCCGGCTACAGTGGCGGTGACAGTTCGTTCATATTCTCTGATCACCGGCCAGACTTCTGAAGAAAGAGTGACCTCCATGTCGTCATGAGATTCGTTTATGAAAGTGCGAACTTGGCGCTCATGTTCAGGATTTGCATAGCTATGGAGCAGGGCGACGACGATTGTATCTGCGCCATCACGGCGGGCTGCTCTGACCACCCGCTCCACGCTAGCACGGTCCAGCGGTGTTTCGATGCTGCCATCCTTGAGCATTCGTTCGGTTATGCCATAGACGCGTTCTCGGGGCACCAATGGCGTTGGCCGGCGTGAGAAAATATTGTAAGGATCAGGCACTTTGAGACGCGCTAATTCAAGCACATCCTCAAATCCAGTAGTAACGATCAATGCCAATCGAGCACCTCGACGCTGGATGACAGTGTTAATACCTACAGTGGTGCCATGGCTGAACCATGTAATGCAGCCGGCTTTGATGCCTTTGCTGCAGGCTAGTTCTTTCAGGCCGGAAATGATCTCCGAGCCCGGTTTGTCAGGTGTAGAAAGCACCTTAAGAGTTTCTATCTTGCGGGTTTCATCATCAAAAACACAGAAATCGGTGAAGGTTCCACCAATATCAACCGCCACTCTATAGGCCATTATAAAGCTCTCCTCACAGCAATGTTTTGGCCCTGCCTCAATTGTTCAACAGGCAGAAAAAGCTGCCTTTCTATGCGTTTTGCCGAATGTTGCAATTCCGCGATTATGTGTTGTTTTTGATGCCAGAATTGTGGTGTCAGCATGACAATATTTATAGCGGCACGGGGGTTGCCCTCTGTATCTCTGATTGGAACCGCAATGCCGCTTGCTCCATCTATCCGCTCATCTATGCTGAGTGCATAACCACGGCGCCGACATTTTTCTAACCGTTTCATAATCTCGGTTTTTTCGGTCATTGTCTTGCTGGTGATTGGCTTTCTTTCGAAACTATCCAGATAGTCAATAACGCGCTGCTCAGGAAGAAAGGCGAGAATCGCATGCCCCATGGCTGAACACCATGCTGGCAAAAATGGCTGTTGTGCAGTTCGGTAGCCTATTTCCTTTTTACACTGGCGGTCACTGATAATCTGGATATCTAGCGTAGGGGTCGGACAGCCAAGAACAACGCTTTCTTCAAACATATCCAGCAATGCATCCATTTCAGAAGCCGCAGCACGACTAATTGTTCTTGAAATGCCACCAATCCAACGGCTGTTGTCTTTCAGGACGGCTGCCAATTTGAACGTGTTTTTCTCAGATTCTTCTAAATAGCCTTCATTTAGCAGTGTGTTAACAAGCATGAAGGCTGAACTCTTGGGCAGGTTCAACTGACTTGTGATCTGTTTCAGGCCGACCGGTTTTTCTGCCGCATCAAACAATTCAAGGATGCGGAGTGTCCTGACCGCAGACTTAACACTTTCGGACAAGTTTTGCTCTTCTCTGTTGCTTTGTTTACATATGTGAACATTTGTTCATATTTCTAAACAAAACTATTGACGAATAAATAGTCCTGCAGTCAATGTTTTTATGAAGCAGGTTGGGATCGCATGTCACAAAGGCTTGATCAGAGAGTAGCAATTGTCACCGGCGGTGCACGAGGAATAGGCAGGGGTTGTGCCTTGAACCTTGCCGAAGCGGGATGTGCTGTTGTCCTGGTTGACCTACTTGAAGCTGAAATGAGTTCCACCAGCAAGGAGATCGAGGCACTGGGGCAACCTTGCCTGTCGTTCAAGGCCGATGTTGCAGATCACGCCACGGCCAAAAGCATAGTCGCTGCTGTTGCCGAAACTTGGGGCAGGATAGACATACTCGTCAATAATGCAGGCAAATCCATGCCGGTTGGTATCCTGGAGATCACTGAAACCGAGTGGGACAGCACTATAGATATCAACCTTAAAAGTTGTTTCAATTGGATTCAGGCTGTTGCGCCTGTCATGCTTGAGTCTGGGCATGGACGCATAGTCTCAATGTCTTCCCTTAACGCCTATAGCGGAGGGGTGACGGCTGCAGTCTCAAGATTCGCCTATGCTGCCGCCAAGGCAGGAATTGTGGGGATGACCCGTGCGCTGGCGAAAGAACTGGGGCCACAGATCCTGATCAATGCCATCTGCCCGGGGTTGATCAAAACAGAGGTTGCGAAGAACAAGGTCATTGCCGAGCGCGAGACAGAACTTGTCAAAGGTATCGCTGCCAAGCGTGTCGGCACGCCGGCTGATGTTGCAGCCATCGTTGGTTTTCTGTGTTTGTCCGAACCCTGTTTTATTACCGGTCAGGATGTCGTGGTAGACGGCTTCCAATGGAATAGATAGGTGCAAAATGCACGGTTGCATTGTCCATGCTGACACAAGCAGGCTGTATTAACTTAACAAAGCTTAGGAGAGCAAAGGAGGAACAGACAATGAAATTTCTCAAATCCCTGAAACCGTTGATGCTGGTGGTTGCCCTTTTTGGTAGTCTTGGAATCACCCAGCAGGTATTGGCGAAGGACAAGTTCATTTTTGCCAATTCATCGCCCTATGACACGTTGGACCCGCATGTCATCTATGATGTTGGCCGCGTCGCGTCACGTCTAAATCTCTATGATGGGCTGCTCCGCTGGCTGGATAACCCGCCGAAACTCGAACCGTGGCTTGCCGAAAGCTATGATATTTCTGCTGATGGTCTGAAATACACTTTCGTCCTGCGCGAAGGGTCAACCTTTCACGATGGCACTCCGGTAGAGGCAAAAGACGTTGTTTACTCAATAGAGCGGATCCTTGCTCTAAAGAAAGGTGCGTTCTCGCTTTTCTCGAAATCAATAGCACCTGGTTCAACAAAGGCCCTGGATGCACGCACAGTTGAGTTTAATCTCAATGAGCCGTCATCTATATTCCTCGCCACAGTGCCAGCTATCCATGTTGTCAATTCTGATCTTGTCAAATCAAAGGAAGTTGATGGTGATTGGGGCGGTGTATGGCTTTCTAAGAACGAAGCCGGTTCAGGTTCTTTTGAACTGACTCGCTATGACCCGGCTATCGGTTTCCAGGCCAAACGGTACGCGGATCATTTCATGGGCTGGGGTGACAAATATCTGGATGAGATTGAGTTCCGCACAGTTGTTGAGATCAACTCCCGCGTGCTTGGACTGTTGAATGGTGATTTCCATGGCACTGACGGTTATCTGCCGCAGGACCAGGTGAAGCGCCTGGCAGCATCGGATAATGTCTATGTCATGGAAGAAGAGTCGATGCGCATTTTCTATTCCATCATTCATAATGGCCGCAAGCCGTTTGATGATGTCAATCTACGCAAGGCCATCTCCTATTCTTTCGACTATGACGCCTTCATCGACAACATTCTCTCCGGTTCCGTTGCGCGGAATCCGGTGCCGTTGCCGAATAATATCTGGGGTGCCCCGGAAGGCGTTGGAGGCTATACCTATGATCTAGAAAAGGCCAAGGAATTTCTTACCAAGGTCAAGCAGCCTATCCCTGAGATCACGCTTGGTGCGCTTGCCGGCTATGGTCAGACAGAACAGGCTGCGGCACTGCTCCAGAATGGTCTCAACAAGATTGGTT
>PBJN01000057.1 GCA_002720735.1 Porticoccaceae bacterium | reverse complement strand
CAAAGTACCGGATGGACCGCTCACTGCAAAGTTGCAGCTGCTTGAAGTGGGGGACAAGGTACTTATTGGAAAAAGATCCAATGGCACGTTAGTCACAGATAATATGTTGCCGGGTAAAACCCTGTATCTAATAAGTACAGGCACTGGACTGGCACCATTCTTGAGTATTATCAAGGATCCAGAAATCTATGATCAATTTGAACGCATAGTACTTACTCACGGAGTGAGATATTTGTCGGAGCTGGCTTATTCAAGTTACTTGGAGCATGAGCTTCCGAAGGACGAGTTTTTGGGGGACATTGTGCGAAGGAAGCTTGTATATTATCCTTCAGTTACCAGAGAACCCTTTCGTAATCAAGGGCGGATTACCGATTTGGTTAGGACCGGCAAGCTTTTTGTTGATTTGAAACTCCCTTTTCCATCCTTAGCAGACGACAGGTTCATGATTTGTGGGGGACCCAGCATGTTGAAGGAATTTTGCGCTATTTTAAAATCAAAAGGGTTTGTCGAAGCAAGGAATGGGAGACCAGGGCATTTTGTTATTGAGCGTGCTTTTATTGAATCTTGAGTGTATTTATCTTGTAGTTAAGGTTTAAAAACTTCCATTGCACCAGGGCTCCGGAGCATCTTGTTCACCTCATCTAGATGCAGAGTCTCCTCAGTAATCATTTCTCTCGCATATTCCTCCAACAGGACAGAAGCATTGGACTCGGCGAGCTTTAAAAGCCTGTAGTACATTTTTAAAACGCTCTTCTCATGCTCCAAACTCTCGCGAAGAATATCACCAATATCGTGACGCTCGGTTTCCAGTAGCGCTCCAATTTTCAAAGATGGGTGGCCTCCCATTAAGGTCACTAATTCGCCTGCTCTATGAGCATGCATCAATCCCTCGTTGGCGTTGGCTTTCATCCAATCAACAATTGGAATGCGGTTATATCCATATACCATCAAAGCATAATGAGAATATCTAACAACGCCGGCTAACTCTGCCTCCATAATTTCGTTCAGTATATCAATAGCAGGTTGATTGTTTTTGTCGTCCACTAAGCAATCCTTGAGGAGGTATGTGAAGCACTAATAACTAATTTTTCATGTTATATTTACTGAGTGCATATGTCCACTTCATTTTAAATTGTGATACTTTATTCTTTTTGTAATTTATCAAGCAAAGACAAATTTTTATGAATTGTTTGTAGACTCGATTTAAATAATTTTGGTGTGCTAGCTAGAATATGCCCGGTTGATAGATATTTTTCTCCCCCTTGGAAATCACTTACCATTCCACCAGCTTCCGATACAATTAAAGCACCCGCGGCGATGTCCCAAGGGTGTAAATACATTTCCCAGAACACATCCAAACGACCAGCAGCCACATAGGCAAGGTCGAGAGATGCAACTCCCATTCGTCGGATTCCCGCTGAGTTTTTTGCAAATTCACGTATCGTTTTTAGATAACCGCTCATGTGATCAAATGATGGAGAATTAAAGGGAATTCCCGTCCCATAGAGAGCGCCTTCACGGGAACGTCGACCTGACACTCTTATGCGTCGTCCATTCAGAAATGCGCCGTTGCCTCTACTCGCGGTGAATTCCTCTCGTTTGAATGGTTCCAACACTACGCCATGCTCCAAATAACCTTTTGACAAACATGCAATTGAAACAGCAACGTGTGGAATTCCTCTAATAAAGTTGGTGGTACCATCGAGAGGGTCTATTATCCACTCGAATTCGCTGTCGGGATCACCGCTCTTTCCAGTTTCTTCACCGCGGAAGCTATGATGTGGGTAAGCTTTGCTAATATTTTGAATGATGGATTGCTCAGAGATTCGATCTACGTCCGTGACAAAGTCGTTACGCCTTTTTTCGTCTATCCTCACAACATCTAGGTTGTCTGCCGCCTTCACAATCATCTCGCCAGCAGCTCTCGCGGCTCTTAGAGCTATAGTGCACATCGGTTGCATATTATGAATCCGCGACTCACAAGACAACGCTAATGAT
This sequence comes from Porticoccaceae bacterium, assembly GCA_002720735.1. Classification (GTDB taxonomy): domain Bacteria; phylum Pseudomonadota; class Gammaproteobacteria; order Pseudomonadales; family Porticoccaceae; genus TMED48. The sequence goes on along the minus strand of PBJN01000057.1, from coordinate 13,467 downwards.
ACCAGATCATATCAATTCTGTTAAACTCTGTTCATCAGATCTATTTTATGTTTTGTGTCTCCCGGGGATTACAATGTTTCAAGAAGGCTGCAGTAACAATATCCGTATCGTCCTGATAAACACGAGTCACCCAGGAAACATAGGGGGTGTTGCCAGGGCTATGAAAAATATGGCCCTTGAGCAGTTATATCTTGTGCAGCCGCGAGAGTTTCCAGCTTCAAGAGCAGTATGGAGAGCAGCTGGAGCAACAGATATCTTAAAGAGAGCAAAGATATTTGATTGTGTCGATGATGCGGTAAGAGATTGCGGTTTAGTAATTGGAACGAGTGCGCGTGGGCGAAGAATTCCTTGGCCGATTATTGACCCCCGTGATTGTGGAGCTATAACTTGGAAAGAATCCTCGGTTCATCCAGTAGCGCTCTTGTTTGGTCGAGAGGACCGAGGACTGACAAATGATGAATTACGTAAATGTCATTATCATGTCCACATACCCTCAAATCAAGAGTATAGCTCACTTAACCTTTCCTGCGCAGTGCAAGTGATTGTTTATGAAATTTATTTGGCGTCCTTAGAGAAAAATGATTTAAACTTTAATAAGCAAATTGAGTGGGATCAGCCAATAGCGAAAGTTGGAGATGTGGAAAGATTTCACACACATTTGGAGGAGACCATGAGAGAAGTCGGTTTCTATGACCCTAACAATCCAAAGCAATTAACGACTAGGATGCGGCGGCTTTTTAGTCGCGTGAGAATGGATGAGATGGAAGTGTCGATTCTTCGTGGTCTGCTCTCGGCGGTGCAACGTAGATTAAGCATGTACACAAAATAGTATGGTGAATAACGTCAGAGCTGGGTAAAAATACCCATAAAACAGATAGTGAGAGCTTCATTTTTTCGTAACAAATGGGTGTGTCAGTATGTATCCATAGTCTAGAGGCGACACACCGGAGGCAAAGCTGATGGACGACTGTTTATGGGTCATTGGTTTTCTTGAAGAGATAGATTTCAAGGCAAACTCACCGGTGAAAATTTGTTATAGTCAGTATCACTTTGAAGAATAAGAGGGGTACAAACTTTTCTGGTGCTCTTGCGGTATATTTGGAGCGAAAGGCTTTGTGAGCCCAGTTATTTTAGGAATATGAACAACGTTAATCATTGAAAGGATGGAGCGATTTATGACACTGCCAATTTACTTGGACTATGCATCAACCACACCGGTCGACCCGGCCGTGGCAGATAAAATGATGGAGTGCCTTACTACTTCAGGAAAGTTTGGGAATCCTGCATCTAGATCGCACGTATTCGGTTGGGAGGCTGAATCCGCGGTAGAGGAGGCACGTGCTGATGTGGCCAGCATCATGGGTGCTGATCCGAGGGAGATTGTGTGGACTTCGGGAGCGACAGAGGCTAACAACCTTGCTATTAAGGGCTGCGCTCATTTTAATGTTCGAAAGGGCAAACATATCGTTACGTCTCGCATTGAGCACAAGGCTGTTTTAGATACTTGTCGGCAGCTGGAGCGGGAGGGATTCGAGCTAACATATTTGGATCCAGATGCAAGCGGTCTTATTCAGCCAGAAATGGTCTCAGAAGCGATCCGACAAGACACTACAGTTGTGTCAATAATGCATGTTAATAACGAGCTCGGCACACGGAATGACATTGCCTCCATAGGAAAAGTCTGCCGCGATAGGAAAATATTTTTTCACGTCGACGCGGCGCAAAGCGCAGGGAAAACTCCTATCGATGTTGAGGAAATGAATGTGGACATGATGTCTTTTTCCGCCCACAAATTGTATGGGCCCAAAGGCATCGGAGCGCTTTATGTCAGGCGCAAGCCCCGAGTGCGAATCGAAGCTCAAATTCATGGTGGTGGGCATGAGAGAGGCATGCGGTCGGGAACTCTGCCTACGCATCAGATCGTTGGTATGGGAGAAGCTTTCAGACTCGGACGCGACATGCTTGAATCTGAAACGGACAGGATCACCCGTCTTCGACATAGGCTTTGGACGGGTGTTGCCGACATGGAAGAAGTGTATTTAAACGGGTCTGCGCAGCAAAGCGTCCCAGGGATCATTAACATCAGCTTCGCCTTCGTCGAAGGTGAGTCCCTAATCATGGCTCTGAGGGACTTGGCCGTCTCTTCAGGTTCTGCATGCACCTCAGCGAGCCTTGAGCCTTCTTATGTTTTGCGTGCATTGGGGTTGAACGACGAAATGGCGCACAGTTCTATACGATTCAGTATTGGAAGATATACCACAGAGGAGCAGATTGATGATACCATTGCAAAGGTTCGTAGAGCGGTAGGGAAGTTGCGTGAATTATCCCCGCTTTGGGATATGTTTAAAGATGGGATCGACCTCAATCAAGTGGAGTGGTCGGCTCACTGACGTAGATGTACTTTTAGTGCAAACCGTAGCGAATGTGTTAGAGTATGATGTGTTAGCTACTAAATATAACCAAGTATTAAACTTTAGGAGGATTTGGGATGGCGTACAGTGACAAAGTCATAGATCACTACGAGAACCCAAGAAATGTGGGAAAGTTAGATGATACGTCTAAATTTGTTGGAACGGGCATGGTTGGAGCGCCTGCATGTGGTGACGTAATGCGTCTCCAGATTCAGGTAGANTCTNATGGTGTTATTGAAGACGCTAAATTNAAAACATANGGNTGNGGNTCTGCNATAGCCTCCAGTTCTCTNTTNACGGAGTGGGTGAANGGTAAGAACATAAACGATGCAGAACAAATCAAAAATACAGAAATCGCGCAAGAATTGGCTTTACCGCCCGTGAAGATTCATTGTTCTGTGTTGGCTGAGGATGCCATAAAGGCCGCAGTTAGAGATGTGAGAGGCAAGCAAGGGATATGAAACCGATATGGCTATAACAATGACGGAAGCGGCTCAACTTCATGTGGCGAGGAACCTCACAGCGAGACGAAAAGGTATAGGAGTTCGATTGGGGGTTAAGACCACGGGCTGTTCCGGACTATCTTACCTTCTAGAGTTCGTTGACGAGGCATTGAAAGAAGATCGTGTATTCGATGTAGGTACAATCAAGGTCTTCGTAGATCCTAAGAGTTTAATATTCCTTGATGGTACCGAACTGGACTACGTCAAAGAAGGGATCAATGAGGGCTTTGAATTCAGAAACCCAAACGTGAAGAATGAGTGTGGGTGTGGAGAGAGCTTCCACGTTTAGTATCTTCATTGACGCTTTAAGTGATAAATTCGAAATCATATTTTGCAATATTTTCTCTTGAGATCGACTGGAATGTTGATCTTTTGTTACTCAGATCTCGGTATCTTAATCTCCAGAAACAGTTTCATCCCGACAAGTTTTCAATGAAAAGTACTTTGGAAAAAAGATTAGCAATGCAAACAGCATCAGTGATAAACGATGCCTATGACACACTAGCATCCCCTTTAAAGCGCGCAAAGTACCTTCTCGACCTTAGAGGTTATGATGCTCAGCAGGAGAAGTATACATCGTGTGATGGCTTGTTTTTAATGGAGCAGATTGAATTGCGAGAAGAGCTTGAAATGATTGAGGGCCAGAACCAGAATCAGAATCCGTATCAGGATTTAAGTAAAAGATTGGGATCTCTTTCGACTAAAATTCGGCATCGATACGAAAGTTTGCTGAACGATTTTAGCGAAAGCTACGCAAAGGGGTTACTCGATAATTCCTTCAGCGTGCTCGCTAAGATGCAGTTTTTTGCTAAGCTATTAGATCAGGTTAAAGATCTGGAAAGTCGTTTGATTATTTCCGACTAATCTAATTGGAACTCAGATGGCACTAATGCAGATAGCAGAACCGGGAGTCTTCACCAGCGACAGACGACAACCAATGCGTGCCGTTGGCATAGATCTTGGCACTACCAATTCTCTGATCGCAATTGTTGAGGACGGTGCTCCAAAAGTGTTGTCTGATAGCAATGGTGGTTTTCTGATTCCATCTGTTGTTCATTATGAAAAAGATGGAGATGTACTTGTTGGAGCCAACGCGCAGTTAAAAGTGTTAACTGATCCTCTAAATACTCTCAGCTCTGTAAAGCGTTTGTTGGGTCGGGGAATCACGGATATGCCAAGGCTCGGAAATAAGCTGCCTTATGAGGTTGAACTGAGGGAAGGTGGNATGCCGACAATACTTACACGTTTAGGTCCAGTAAGTCCCGTACAAGTATCGTCTGAAATTTTACGATCTGTAGCATCCGCGGGAAAATCGTATTTCGGATCTGAGATTGACGGGGCTGTTATCACGGTCCCAGCTTATTTTGATGATGCGCAGCGTCAAGCTACTAAAGATGCTGCAACGCTTGCAGGGATCAAAGTGTTACGGTTACTTAATGAACCGACCGCTGCGGCAATTGCATATGGTCTTAATGAGTCGGAAGAGGGTGTCATCGCTGTGTATGATCTTGGCGGAGGGACCTTTGATATATCAATTTTAAGGTTGACTAAAGGGGTATTCGAGGTGCTTGCCACTGGAGGAAATTCGGCACTCGGCGGCGATGATTTTGATCGTGTAATAGCAGATTGGTTATGTGAGCAAGCAGGTATCGGACCTTCGATAGATCCGTCAACACAACGATTGGTAATGACTATTGCTAGGTCTGCTAAGGAGGATTTGACTCTGGCTGAGTGTACATCAATTACGACATCGGGGTGGCGGGGAGTCCTTAGCAGGGCACACTTTAATAAAATGATTGATCCTCTAATTAGTGAAACTATGCAGACCAGTAAACGAGTAATGCGTGACGCTAACGTTAAATCAAATCAGATAAGAGAGGTGGTTCTGGTCGGGGGTTCTACTCGGATTCCTTTGGTAAGGGAAAAAGTGAATGACTTGTTTGGGTGTAAAGCGCGCAGTGAGCTAGACCCAGATCAGGTTGTGGCGCTCGGTGCTGCAATTCAGGCTGACAGTTTAGCCGGTAATCGTCAGTCGGAGGAAATGCTTCTCCTCGATGTTCTTCCATTGTCTCTCGGTATAGAGACAATGGGAGGATTAACAGAAAAGATTATACCTCGAAACACGACTATCCCCGTTTCAAAGTCGCAAGAGTTCACCACTTTCAAAGATGGACAAACTGCAATGGCAATTCATATTGTACAGGGTGAGAGAGAATTAGTCAGTGACTGTCGTTCTCTCGCACGCTTTGATTTGCGAAACATTCCTCCTATGGTTGCCGGCTCTGCTAAGGTACTTGTAACTTATGAAGTAGATGCCGATGGGTTACTTAATGTGAGTGCAATGGAAAAAACAAGTCAGGTGGTATCCCAAATCGAGGTTAAACCTTCTTACGGTCTAGAAGAAAATGAGATACTACGGATGCTGGATGATTCGATTCGGTATTCCAAAGATGATATCTTAATCCGAAACTTACGTGAACAGCAGGTAGAGGCTGATCGGTTGATTGAGGACCTAACCTCTGCGCTTGATATAGATGGTGACATCTTAACTGAAAACGAATTACTATCTCTTCAAAAAAGTGTAGCTGACTTGCGTATTTTTAGAGCTGAGTGTACCGACCACAATGAGTTATCGGCGCGAATTGTCAACGTAGCTAAAACATGCGAGTCATTTGCTCAGCGGCGTATGAATAAAAGTATTAAGTTAGCACTGGCTGGACAAACTTTAGAAGAATTAGAAAAGGGTTAATTATTATGCCTAGACTTGTTTTTTTGCCCCACCATGAAATATGTCCAGAGGGCGCGGTAGTGGACGCTGAGCGAGGAGAAAGTATCTGTGAAGCAGCTCTTCGCAATGGTTTGGATATAGAACATGCATGTGAGATGTCGTGTGCATGTACGACCTGTCATGTGCATATTCGAAAGGGTTACGATGACCTTTCTGAAGCTGAAGAACTTGAGGATGACTATCTCGACAAAGCATGGGGCGTCGACCCTGATTCGAGGTTGAGTTGTCAAGTGATTCTTGGGGATAAAGACTTAGTTGTTGAAATTCCCAAGTACACTATCAATATGGTTTCCGAACGTCATTGACGGGAGAGAATTTATGAGATGGAGTGATATTAACGATATTGCAATTGAATTATGTGAACAATACCCCGACACCGATCCGCAATATGTTAACTTTGTTGACCTAAGAGGGTGGGTTGTCTCGCTTAGTGATTTTGATGATGATCCCGAGCGTTGTGGTGAAAAAATTCTCGAGGCCATCCAAATGGCTTGGATCGGTGAGAGAGATTAATTTCTCCAGAGAGCGACCGCAAAAGTTTTCAAGCGAGACCTTTGGTTTACCAGCAATCTATTATTTTCTGACCACTTTTCTGGTGTAGACAACAGAACTTACCCAAGAAAAGGTTCCTTGGGCACTTGTCTGTTATTCAGTTTTACGCGCAATAGAAAAATGAATCTCTTCGTTTGCATCCCGAACCTCCATGTATCTATGAACTTTGGCTAGAGCAAAATCTTATTCTTTGAGATTTTCGGGGGACTTATTTGCTTGGTCTTATGATTCAAAAAGATATTTTTTGCCGGAGAGGATTAGGTGTCTGCTATCTTTATTTTGCGAGAAATATGCCGCCCAATAGTCGCTTTTTTCCCTAAGTTTAAGAAACTTATATCCAGCAACAAATTCGTTAGGGTCAAGATTCCATACCGATAAATTTCCCATTGAATTTGGCCTAGCTAAGATATTAATTGAATATTCTTTCGCCGGCCAATACTACTTTTGGTTGGTCACATTAAAGGCGTAGTATTCTACGTAAATTATAGGGTGTAAGTCTTCGCTCAAAGTATGTAGTGTAAGGCTCAGAAAAATGAACACTAGTATAATGTTTGTCAAGGGGCGTTTGTTTAAATAGGTTCATTTATCTTTGATAGGTAGAATCAATTAGGCGGGCTCTGAATGGTTTTCTCCACAAGAGCAAGCGCAGATTCGACTTAATTTAGTAAGTGAGAAACCTGTTTGATCTCGCCACTTATTGAATTGGGCTTGAATTTTTTTGAGGTCTGTCTTACTGTTGGGATGGTCTGCAATCTCCAACCCACTTTGTCTTAGACAGGTGACTACATCTCTGCTCAAGTTAAAGCTGTCTTTTCCCATATAACGCAACATACGTGGTCCGCTTCGTCCTCCGAGTCTACTTCCATGTTGTTTTAAATGCGCACAAAGACCCACAAAGTCTTCCTCTGGCCAGTGGTCTATAAAAGTTGCAAAATTGCCATGTTGAGAACTTATATCTAAGATATACGCAGCATTAAATGGAACGCTTTGAACTTTCTGCCGGTTTCGAACAATACGCTTATCAGATGCAATTTTTTTTAATTGATCAGGATCCAATAAGCTTATGGGTAACGGCTCGAAGCCAAAAAATACGGACTCGAAGTCAGGCCACTTTTTTTGAATGATTCTCCATACAAACCCTGCTTGAAAAACGCACCGCGTCATATTACTCAAAAATCTATGATCGGGAATCTGCAAGAAATCCTCACGCGGTAATGGTTCATAAATCCACTGCGCCAACGATTCTTCGCTACCCTTTCTGAAGAGTGCTTTTGATAATATTTTACTAAAATCTGACATATGAATTCAAAATCATGTGGCTTCAAAAATATCTACACTGCCTTAGTGTAACCTATTTTGTAAATCCATGAAGCAGGCGGCGTGTTGTAGTTTGATACATAATATGCGTAGCTAATTAAATAAGTATCTTTTTGACCCCGATATTGGTTATAAAAGTTTTTTAATTAATCAACCAATTTGTGTTTTAACGGCTGTTCTATTCATGGTGATTGGATTTAAAACGATGCCATTTGGTGATACGCCGCGTCTTAACGTGCATTATTTGGTAACCAATGGCAACTAACTATTNCTTCGTTACCATAGGCCATTTGCAACATGCCAATTTTCGAGATTAGTCTCTTGTTATCGAAGGCTAAATAAACAATATTGATCTCAATTGACTGAAGTCTTCGTGAGTTCTGGTCACTACCTCTTTATATGCAAAGTATAATTTACAATACTGATTCGATAGACAGTTTTATCGACTACTGTCTCACCACGTTTTTATGCCTGATCGGTTCACGTTGTCTTCTTCCCATTNAAAAAAGTTAACACTNATTATAAGTGGGATGGTGGTCCTCTCTTNACCTTGATCGCACAAGTTTAATGTTTAATGTTGCTTTATACCTTTCGGCTTGTTAANTGNTAAATNATTATTTGGACAATAAAACTTTGTCACTGCTGATTACGGAACTCATCATTTGTCAATGTGATAGCGGGTTTAAAGAAATTCTTTTAGAGTTGGTCAAATTACTGAANTNACACCTCAGAAATACTTGNTGGGTTAATATTTCTGCTAATAACTTAATATTGTAATCCTAGCATCGGTTATTATGAAATCACTTGGTATNATGACTCAATTTTTCTATTTATATTTCAGAGAGATTCAATGAGAATTATGCACAACGAAGTGGAGATGGGTATTTTGCTGTTCTGAGTCAGTAAGGAGCATTACAATTACTTTTGGTGTATCGCCTAGATGAAGATATGTTTGAGGACATCGATCAAATTAGATTGGCTGATGTGTTATTTCAATTTTGTAATAAAGTGTGGCGCTAAATATTTATAATTGAGGCTTTTAGGGACTGGAGTTAACATTCAATACTTTTGAAAATCTCACAAAGCAGTTGTAGAGATCTCTTTCGACAGATAAACTCGCCACTTTTCTGAGGTACTAATGTTTTACTATAGCGCATTGATTTTTAATATGGAGATTTTTCATGTCAATCGAACACACCCTCTCAATTATAAAACCAGATGCCGTTTCGAATAACGCGATCGGCAGTATCTTGGCTCGTTTTGAAGGAGCGGGTCTAAGAATAATCGCTTGTAAAATGCAGCAATTATCAACTGAAAAGGCTGAAGGCTTTTATAATGAACACCGAGAACGTCCTTTTTTTCGCGATCTTATAACATTTATGACTTCTGGTCCGGTTGTAGTTCAGGTTTTATACGGTGATCACGCGATTTCTCTCAACCGAAAGCTCATGGGTGCAACTAATCCGCAGGAGGCTGAGCCAGGAACTATTAGATCAGATTTTGCCACATCAATTGATGCTAATGCCGTACACGGATCCGACTCGGCTAGCTCTGCAAAGCGTGAAATTGCATATTTCTTCAGTGATGATGAAATATGCGTTCGGTGACAAACAAGAAGTGATGCATTCATGTCATTTTCATTTGTGGTGAGAGAAAACTGTAAGCCTGCCAAGAAGATCAACTTGATGGGTATGCCAAAGGAGAAAGTGGAAAATTTCTTCGCAGAATTAGGGGAAAAGCGGTTTAGAGCAACTCAAATACTTCAGTGGATTCACCAGAAAGGCATCTTAGATATCGAAAGTATGACGAACTTCTCAAAACCGCTGCGTCGGAAACTGATTTCAATGGCGGAAGTGCGTCCTCCCGATATTATTAATTGTGAGGAATCTACTGATGGTACTCGTAAATGGCTTATTCGACTTAATGGAGGGAGTTGTGTAGAGGCCGTTTTCATTCCTGAGCGCAGTCGAGGTACCCTCTGTGTCTCCTCTCAAATCGGTTGTGCACTGGATTGTTCTTTCTGTGCTACAGGCAAGCAGGGATTTAATCGTGATTTGTCCGCGTCTGAAATTATTGGGCAGGTGTGGTTGGCCTGTAAATCACTAGGCAAGTTTGATCAGAATGCCTCGCAGGGTATTACAAATGTTGTGATGATGGGGATGGGTGAACCATTAATGAATTTTGATAACGTGGTCGATGCGCTAAACATAATGCTTGATGATCATGGGTATGGTTTATCAAAACGGCGTGTGACATTGAGTACTGCTGGCGTCATCCCAGCTATTGATAAGCTTGGAGATGTATCAGATGTTTCTCTGGCAATATCGTTGCATGCACCTAATGATGAATTACGCAATGAGCTCGTACCATTAAATCGTAAGTATCCACTTGGCGGCCTCGTTAACAGTGCTAAAAAGTATCTTAACAAAATGCCAGATAACCGGCGAAAAATCACGATAGAGTATACTTTGATTGATAACATAAATGATCGTGGTCATCATGCTCACGAGTTAGCAGGTTTGCTCAAAGAACTACCATGTAAGATTAATTTGATACCTTTTAATCCATTTTATGGTACGCAGTATAAAAGGGTAACAAATTTTGCGATGTGTAGGTTTAGGGACATTCTGCAACAGCATGGTTACACTGTTACAATCAGAACTACGAGAGGCGATGATATCGCTGCGGCCTGCGGTCAGTTAGCTGGACAGGTGAATGACAAAACCCGCCGTCAGGAGCGATATAAACAGAAATTCTCAGATGAACAACCTGTGAGGATAATTTTATGAGTGCAAGTATTGGGATATCTGTCGAAAATCTGTCTCTAATAATCGACTAAATTATAGATAATTATGTTTAGCAAAAGCCCTATAACGCGCCGACAATCCCGAAAAATCATGGTTGGGAATGTGCCTGTTGGCGGAGGTTCGCCAATCTCTGTGCAAAGTATGACGAACACCAATACTAGCGATGTGGAATCTACAGTGGCTCAAATTGAGTCGATCCAACGAGCAGGCGCCGATATTGTGCGCGTATCAGTTCCATCTCTGGCTGAGGCTGAGGCTTTCGGAGAAATCCGCAAGCGGGTTAGTCTTCCTTTAGTTGCAGATATACACTTCGATCATAAAATTGCTTTACGCGTTGCAGATCTCGGAGTGGATTGTTTGCGTCTCAACCCAGGCAATATCACCCGCGAAGATCGTTTGCGTGATGTGATTGCGAAGGCACGTGATCTGTGCATTCCAATTCGGATAGGCGTAAATGCTGGCTCTCTGGGTAAAGATCTTCTCCGCAAGTACAAAGAACCGACGGCTGAAGCCTTGGTTGAATCGGCTATGCGAAATGTTGATCGATTGGATAAGTATGATTTCCAAGACTATAAAGTCAGTGTTAAGGCGTCAGATATTTTCATGGCAGTAGATGCCTATCGAAGTTTAGCCAAAAAGATTGAGCAGCCGCTTCACTTGGGCATCACAGAGGCTGGAGGATTACGTGCTGGCACCGTAAAATCATCGGTCGGCCTCGGCGCCCTCCTATTGGATGGAATAGGAGATACCATACGGATATCACTAGCGGCAGATCCGGCGGAGGAAGCTCGTGTAGGTTGGGATCTTTTGAAAAGTTTGAGATTGCGGAGTAAAGGCATCCATTTTATTGCTTGTCCAAGCTGCTCGAGACAGAATTTTGACGTAATCGAGACAGTAAACGCCCTTGAGGCCCGATTAGAGGACATCAAAGTTCCAATGGACGTGTCTATAATTGGATGTATTGTTAACGGCCCAGGGGAGGCAAAGGAGTCGGATTTTGGTTTGACGGGTGGCTCCCCGGCCAATCTAGTTTATATTGATGGAGAGCCTGATCATAAGATTGGTCAGGAAAATCTCATTGATGAATTGGAGCGGAAAATCCGATTGAAAGCGGCAGCAAAGAAAAGTCAGATTGAGTTAGAAAATAAAGACATCATTGTGCGTGACTGAGCGTTCTTTCTAATCAATTTTATGGTCTCTACAAAGAACATGTTTTCGTATATTTTTCTGTACTAATGAAGGCGAATAAATGAGGATCCAATCAATTCGGGGAATGAATGATATACTTCCTGACGACTCAGCCAAATGGCAATATGTAGAAAGCCATCTTGCTGAAATTCTCTGCTCTTATGGTTATCGAGAGATACGTTTTCCAATTCTGGAACAAAGCGAGTTGTTCAAGAGAACAATTGGTTCGATTACGGATATCGTCGAAAAGGAGATGTACAGCTTTTGTGATCGAAATGGGGATAATTTAAGTTTACGACCGGAGGGCACTGCTGGTTGTGTTCGGGCAAGTATTCAGAATGGGTTACTACATAATCAGTCTCGGCGTCTTTGGTACAAGGGACCAATGTTCCGTCATGAGCGCCCGCAGAAAGGTCGGCTACGCCAATTTCATCAATTGGGNGCAGAAGTGTTTGGGTTGCCGGGGCCAGACATTGACGCAGAAATTTTGATTATGACAGCACGTTTATGGGGTCTATTGGGAATTGAGTCAACTATTAACCTGCAACTAAATAGTTTGGGCGAGTTAGAGGATCGAGTCAGATATCGCAGCGAGTTGGTAAGTTTTTTGAACGATCATCGGGANCGACTGGATGATGATAGTCGACTTCGACTGAATTCGAACCCTATGCGTATTTTGGATAGTAAGAATCCCTCTGTGCAATCACTATTATCTGAAGCTCCTGATTTAACCGATTTTTTGGGTGAGTCTTCACGCGACCATTTTGATCAAGTTACTAATCTGCTGGACTCAGCAAAAATTGATTACCACATAAATCGACGATTGGTGCGAGGATTAGATTATTACTCTAGGACTGTGTTTGAATGGGTTACCGATTCTTTGGGGGCACAGGGCACNGTTTGTGGNGGTGGTCGCTTCGATCGTCTAGTGGAACAAGTNGGAGGAAAGGCGTGCCACGGCGTCGGCTTTTCTATTGGTTTGGAGAGATTGTTATTGTTGCTTGANGCAAAAAGTGCATTCCCCGATAGTGTAAACGATAGATTGGATATATACATTGTCGCCGTTGGTAATGTCACTGCGGAGGCGAGTGCTATTGCTGAGATGTTGAGGACTGCCTTTAGTCATCTNAGAATTGAAAGGCATTGCGGNGGTGGTACTTTTAAAGCGCAACTTAAAAAAGCTGACAAAAGTGGAGCAAAGTTGGCTCTTATTCTCGGGGAAGATGAGTGTGCTAACCGAACTTTGGGGATCAAATACCTTAGAGAGAAGAGAGATCAAGACACAATCGATCAAAACTGTTTGATCGAACATATGAACAATATTTTTGGTTAATTAAGGAATTTTTTGTGGCAGATCATGTTACCGAAGAAGAACAAATAGAGGCTCTGAAGAATTGGTGGTTCCGTTATGGAAACCGAATACTATTGGTATTTGGTGTGGTTTTGGTGGGTTTTTTAATTTGGCAGTATGTCGATCAACAGCAGAGAAACGAATCTGAGGGAGCTTCGGAAAATTTCGCTCGTNTAATTGAAGAGCTAAGTCGACATGGTGTATCTCAACCTATTTCTCGAGATTCTATCCAAATTATTGGCGAGATTGCTGATATCATCAACAAAGAATATCGTGATACTTTTTATTCCCAGCTAGCCACACTTACAAAAGCGCGGTTGGATGTTGAGCAGGATGAATTAGACTCGGCCGCGAAAGAATTGAGGTTAGTTATGGAGAACCGCTCAGATGAACTCGATTATTTAATAATAAGACTTAGATTGGCGAGGGTAGAGTCTGCCAGGGGTAATATGGAAGAGGCGCTCAGTTTAGTGCAGGGAATCGATACTGGGCCTTATAAATCGTTGTATGAAGAGGCCAAGGGAGATTTTCATATGATAGAGGGAAATCG
>PBJN01000056.1 GCA_002720735.1 Porticoccaceae bacterium | reverse complement strand
CAATCGATGATAAAGATGTAAAAATTATGAAGATTGAGCTCTTTGGAGATAAGAGCTATGATTTTACGCCTCAAATAAGAAGTAATTCAGTGGTCAGCTTTGTTAATCGATATTGAGGAGTAAATACAGAACAATCTGGAAACACTCGATATATTAACCCTTGTATTATCAAAATTTTTCGGAGCGATCAATTAAAATTAATGTCTCCAGCCATTGAAAGTGCGCGGCCAATTAGTGGTTTTGATCTCATTATTGCATCCCAAGCTTATCGATCAAGATCTACCGTGGAGCGTAAAGTACGTTCTGTAATAGATCCATTGATAAAATTACTAGATATTTCAGGCGAACTTCTGATTACCCACTCTATCGGCGGTGAAATGATTTCTGAAATTTTAAAGATTGCCTTTACGGATATTAATGCCTTCCCAACGTTAGCTAGCGATTTGATATACCATATGCAAGAGGCCTTCCATGAAGATGGCCCTCACTATTTATTATCAGAACCCTCAACATACAAATTCAGTTACAACAGTTCACCGGAGGGTGTGTCTTCAGAGCTGTTTGGTCTGGAAGTTGAAAGAAGAATTGAAAGCTTGTTGTATTATGCTCAGGTTACTAATGAGGAGATTTTCAGATTAAAAGCTAATAATGAACGTATGTCGAACCTACGAAATGTTTTACAAAAAACTCGAGAGTTAAGCTTCGAAAACGAATTTTTTAGTATTAAAAATACGACCATCGTATAAGTAATCCAATTATAAATTTGAAAGAAAATCAGCATCACCTACCTTCATTAAAATTATTCTCAACATGAATACCTACTATCGGCTTTGATGTTTAAGTTCTAATGAGTCCCAATAAATTGACCTATCCCCCAAAAATCGCATCATGATCTCGATATCAAGAAGCCGTACACCAAAGAACAGATTATCAGGGCCATCAATATGAATATTGTGAAGCTTATAAATATTGAGGAAGCGGGCGATATTAATTATTCAGAGATTAACCGCTGCTGACTGCGAACCCTCTTTTCTAGAACCGGATTTTTGCCGTCTGCTACTAAAGCTTTGTTGTCAGCGGCTACGGTTCTAGTACTATTTAACGTAATCTTTCGATATGAGCCAATGCCTGCGCTTTTTTCCTTCTTATTAAAATAATACTGATATATCCATGTCTTACCACCATCAGGTCGACAGCGCAACCTCAGGCCACTACCATCACTCAAGTAATACATTTTCGAAGAAGGTTTAGCTTGTTTACATTGCTTCTCAGATAACGGCCTTTCACCTACCATAACAACCTCCAAAACGGATTTCGTACCCACTTTTGTACCCGCCTAGGGGTTCCTTAAACGAGGTCTTCAGTCAATGACAGTAATCGTATTTAAGTAAAAATATCCGTAAAACAACAGTGTAGGTTTTTATAAGACGTTCTGTGGACCTTTGTGNNGNTTNGTNNAGTNNAANNTGGCGGAGAGNGAGGGATTCGAACCCTCGANNNGCNNTTAACNNNTACTCCCTTAGCAGGGGAGCGCCTTCAGCCGCTCGGCCACCTCTCCAATAAAACACGTACTTAAATTTAAATAATGTATAAGCTAGCTGTTAATGTTCAAGTCTAATATTTTTATGAAGAAAAAACAGCATATATCTTGGGAAGCTTTAGAGCTTCCCTCTGATAAAATAACAAATAAGCTCAATACTAAATAAGAAAGAATGTTAAAAATATTGTTAAGGCACCGGTGATTTCTCAAGATTATACTCTGTGTGAAGAGCCCTGACGGCTAATTCCAAATATCGCTCTTCCACAATGACCGCAATCTTAATTTCTGAGGTAGTAATAAGTTGTATATTAATTCCCTCGCTGGCCAGACATGAAAACATTCTAGCCGCAACACCAGCATGAGATCGCATTCCAACCCCAACGATGGATACCTTTGCGATTTTAGCATCTGCAGTAACTTCCTTTGCGCCCAAGTCATCTGCGATTGCCTTAAGAATAGATTCTGCTCGACGCAAATCGTTCTTGTTTAGGGTAAAGGTTATATCCGCAGAATTATCTTTAGCCACGTTTTGTACGATTACATCAATTTCAATATTCGCCTCACTGATGGGAACTAAAACTTTAGCCGCAACACCTGGTTGATCGGGTATACCTCGAATCGTTAATTTAGCTTCGTCTTTATTGAAAGCAATGCCTGAAACCACCGGTTTTTCCATATGATCCTCATCCTCAAGTGTAATTAATGTGCCGGGGCCGTCGACGAAGCTTGACATCACTCGGAGCGGCACATTGTATTTGCCTGCAAATTCAACCGCACGAATTTGAAGTACTTTTGACCCTTGGCTCGCCATTTCAATCATTTCCTCGAATGTTATCTCATTAAGCCTTCGAGCCTCTGGGACAATACGCGGGTCAGTCGTGTATACTCCATCGACATCAGTGAAAATTTGACACTCATAAGCATTAAGTACTGAGGCTAAGGCCACCGCGGTAGTATCCGAGCCACCCCGACCTAGTGTTGTAATATTATCTCGCTCATCCACCCCCTGAAAGCCTGCCACAACAACAACGAGACCTGAGTCCAAATCCTCTCTAATACGGTCTGCATCAATGCTCTCAATGCGAGCTTTGCCAAAGGCACTATCGGTTGAGATCCGCACTTGACTTCCAGTGTAAGACTTGGCTTCCAAACCAAGATTTTGAAGAGCCAAGCATAGTAACGAAATTGATACTTGCTCTCCTGTTGAAAGCAGCGCATCCAACTCTCTTGGATTTGGATCATTATGAAATTGCGATGCAAGCTCGATTAGGCGATTTGTCTCACCGCTCATAGCTGACAAGGTTACTACTGTTTTAACACCACTTCGATGACTTGAGTATACTTTCTGGGCCACTGCCTTGATCCGGTCGACCGAGCCAACCGATGTGCCACCATATTTTTGAANGATCAACTTCACTGATAGTGCTTTTTCAGAGTATTTTTCACGTAACTTTTAGCCATCTCTAATAAAGTAATTAAACTTTGGCCTCAATCCAATCGAACAAAGATTCCATCGCCGGACCCAATTTCGTGACATCTCCAACTGATCCTTGCGCCAGATCAGGCCTTCCACCGCCCTTTCCATCGGCCTGATGCGCAATATATTTTAGGATATCACTAGCGTTAAACGAATCAATGAGGTTACGTGTCACCCCAGCTAATAATAATCCCCTCTCCCCCTCAACTGATGCTAAGACGAATATTCCCCTATCTAACCTAGAACGTATCTGATCAGCGAAATCTCTCAATCCTTTAGAGTCTGTATTTTGGATAATTTTCACCAACACTGAAATTCCAGCTACTTCCCGAGATTGCTTCAATACGCTTCCGACTTCAACACTGACCAATTTTGATTTTAGCGATCTTATCTCCCTAAGATATTGCTTGTTCTCTGACATTAAACTTTTTACCCTGCTAATCAGTTCGCGCCTACCAGTTTGTAAATTATCTGCCAAATCATCCAAAATTTGTTCATTATCGTTACACCATTCTAGCGCTCTTATACCCGAGAGCGCTTCNATACGACGAATTCCTGATGCAATACCATATTCTCCAACAATCTTAATTAGGCCAATTTCTCCAGAACAATTAACGTGGGTTCCGCCACATAATTCCACGGAGTGGTCACCCCCAATGTGAACTACACGAACGATATCCCCATATTTTTCGCCAAACAAAGCCATTGCACCCTTCTCTCGAGCTATTTCTATAGACATATGGCGAATTTTAACATCAACGTTGTCAATGATCCGATTATTTATACTTATCTCAATATCCCTCAATTGCTGATTACTNAGAGAATCTAAATGAGAAAAGTCAAAGCGAAGACGCTGACTATCAACTAATGAGCCCCGTTGCTCTACGTGTTCACCCAACAAGTTTCGAAGAGATGCATGAAGTAAGTGTGTAGCCGAGTGATTTTGACATATGGCATGTCGTTTTTGTTGATCAACTACTGATCTCACGCTATCTCCAAGTGCTATCTCACCACTTACCACTCGGCCTATGTGGATGTGGCTATCCCCAACCTTAAAGCAATTATCTATTTCTAAAACAGAATTCTCCCCCATTATCTGCCCGCTGTCGCCAACTTGACCTCCGGCTTCCGCATAAAATGTTGTGGCTTTTAGCGCAATCGCAACTTCGTCACCCTGACGGGCCACATCAACAAGATCCCCCGATCGCTGTATGGCCGATATAAGCGTATACGCATCTAGAGTTTCATATCCCAAGAATTCGGTTCGGCTACTTAAGCTAACGTTANTNGTGTTATCTGCTCTAAACTTACTAGAGTCACGCGCGAGTTCACGTTGGCGCTTCATGAGTTTGTGGTAACCGACCATATCAAGCTCTAAACCTCTTTCACGAGCGATATCATTTGTTAAGTCAACGGGGAACCCGAAGGTGTCATGTAATTGAAAAATTATATCTCCTGAGACCACTTTATTACTCAAAGTCTTTAAAGCTATCTCTAAAGCGGCCATACCTTTTTCAAGAGTACGAGCAAACTGCTCCTCCTCCATGCGTATGACACGTTCGATATACTCTCTCCTAACCTGTAACTCAGGATATGCCGAACCCATTATCTCGACTATCTTGGTAATTAGCTTATGAAAAAATAGATCCGATGCACCAAGCTTATGACCATGTCTGAGAGCTCTACGGAGGATCCGGCGCAAAACATAACCTCGTCCCTCATTGGAGGGAACAACACCATCGAGAACCAAAAACGCACATGCTCTAATGTGATCTGCAATAACTTTGAGCGAATCATCACTTCTATCTTTGCACTCCAATATGACCGCAATAGCCGCAATTAATTCCTGAAATAAATCAATTTCATAATTACTGTGGACTCCTTGGAGGACAGCTGCAATTCGCTCAAGTCCCATTCCTGTATCGATACTTGGCTTTGGTAGCGGCGTCAAATTACCGTTGATATCTCGGTCATATTGCATAAAAACAAGGTTCCAGATTTCGATATACCGATCCAAGTCATCGCCATCCTCACCAGGCGGTGCACCGGGAACACTATCTCCATGGTCCCAGAAAATCTCACTTGACGGACCACAGGGGCCAGTGTCACCCATCTGCCAAAAGTTCTCTTCATCTAATCTCGATAGCCTTTTATGATCTATGCCAACATCATTTATCCAAATTTCAGCGGCTTCATCATCGCCAACGTGAACGGTCACCCATAATCGCTCTGGTGGCAATTTAAGTACGACGGTTAAAAATTCCCACGCGTATTCAATTGCCTCTCGCTTAAAATATTCGCCAAAACTGAAGTTTCCGAGCATTTCAAAAAAAGTATGGTGTCGAGCNGTATAACCCACGTTCTCGAGATCATTGTGTTTTCCGCCTGCTCGAACACATCGCTGCGACGACACCGCCCGTTTATAATTACGGTGCTCAGAACCCAAGAAAACATCTTTAAACTGCACCATGCCGGCGTTAGTAAATAGCAGTGTTGGATCATTTCGCGGAACTAGAGTACTGCTGGGAATAATATCATGGTGACGGCCCCCAAAAAATTCCAAGAACGCAGTGCGTATCTCAGAGGTATTCATAATAGTTTTGACATTGTAGTTCCAATCCAAAAATCACGGTACGGCTACATTCAACTCATTGAACTTTGAGCTTGCAAGCACATGAAGATGCAAATGAAACACCGTCTGTCCAGCATCCGCACCATTGTTTATCACGACACGAAAAGCATCACCTACCCCAGTTCGACGCGCCACCTCTCCAGCAACCCAAAGCAAATGTCCAAGAAGCTTTTTATCCTCAAGATTAGCATCAACGAGTCTTTTCACTGGCTTCCGAGGAATTACCAACATATGCACACTGGCCTGGGGCGCTATATCATTGATAACTACGCAATTATCATCCTCGTATATAAAATCCGCAGGAAGTTCTCTATTTATAATTTGTGTGAACAATGTATGTGCACGCTCTGACATGATTAGAAATACTCCATCCGATATTAGTCTTTGTGAAATTCNATTTTGGCAAGTTTTTCGTCTGCTGTCATGAGTCTTGCCTCAGATTCCAGCATGATCGGAACTCCATTTCGNATAGGGTAAGCAAGACCACTCGCAGTACACGCTAACTCCATCTTTTCAGGATCGAAAACCAATGAAGTCTTGCTCAACGGGCACACCAAAATACTTAATAAACTCTTGTCCATGTTAATCCAACATCAGAATCTTTCTATTAGTCTAATCAAAAATATTTAAGTTGACCATCCTTCAGCCTTAATCAAAAGCGGAAGGATAATTAGTTTATGGCAAACCTATCTTTTTTGCTGGGAGTGCTAATAAAACTAACTGAGGATCAATTCGCTCATCGCGCCAATTCATTCGCCAGTCAAGGTGTGGACCGGTTGCTCTGCCTGTTGCGCCAACTGCTGCGATAACCTGACCGAGCTTCACAGAATCCCCAACATGTACCAATATGCTGCTCAAATGCAGGAATGTTGAGCTAAGGCCCATCCCGTGATCAATGATAAGCGTACCTCCAGAAAAATACATATCATCATGTACAAGCGTGACAACACCTGAACCGGGAGCCTTTACATCTGATCCGAGGGGGGCGGCATAATCAATTCCATAGTGAGGGCTTCTTGGAAGCCCGTTATAGATACGTGAACTCCCATATACACCAGTGATTGGGCCCACTAGAGGCAAATCGAACCCACGAAGAAACGCCTCACTACTACTTCGGAGCGCCCGTGCATTGCGAACCTGCTGCGCTTCCTCACCGATTCTAGATGAGACTGATTCCGGTGGAATGACGCGGTCTTGTCTCACCCCTTCGATGTATTGCACCTTATATTCTCGTTTCTCGACCTCCCAAGATCTCGTGGTTTTTTTCCCAGAGGAATCCAAAAAGTCAACATTAACCATTCCATCGGCGTCCCGTCCAAGTCCTAACAGAATTTGCCCGGTTTTTGTCTCCTGTAGAGGGAATCCCTTGTAGAAAGCTCGATAACCGCGATCAAGTTGACCCAAAAGCAGTCCACCCTGCTGCCAACTCCCTGTCCAAGTTACCTCAGATGAATCGCCATCATTAGGACTTGAGCCAATTGACACAAAACTATTACACAGGAAATACACGCAAATAAACCGTTTTATTGGGAAAAACAGACTATTAATACCCATTCTCTAACCTGATGTGTGGCTGAATGGAATCAATTTGACAAATCATATTAGTTTCCATCACTTCAAAGTAATCAAATTTCTCGCAGAGTTTATTAGACCGGGGGGAGAAGATAAACCCATTTCGCTTAATCCCAAGACATGGACGCGTTAATGTAAGGACGATTTCTTTCCCTCGACCAACCTTGATAATCGCTATCTGATCATCTTGAAAACGAATTGATTTTATTGCGTTTCTCCTGATACACCTATTACTAATACCAAAACTTGATAAGTCAGATTCATCCAATGATCTCAATTCTTCTGTGAGCGACAACTTAGCATAGGAGTGGTCATAACCTTCTGCACAAGCAAACGCCGGTGATATAACAAATAACAACAACGTCCTTTTGCGCAATATACATTGGGTATGGCAAAAAACGTTATCAATCTTTTTGACCCAGGATGAAAAAATTTTCATAATTAACGATGGTGCCTTAAAACATCCATTTGCTCAAATATTTAATTTTTTCGGGGATCCTCCAGGCTACGCTCAATCCGTTGACTAATCAAACTGCGAATGTAAGAGAGTAATAAAATCAATAAAGTTTTTACCCCCAAAATATCTAAGAAATCCGCATTTGCAGAGCATAATGAACAGTCTTGGACCGAAAAAGGCAAAGGCTAAATTACTTATAAAACGTTTTCGTAGCAAAACCATGGTGCTTAAGGCTGCAGATGGGACATGTCTCTTGGGTGAGTTCGACAAAAGTGACTGTTCACAAAATGCGATCGTAATGTTACTGCATGGTTGGGAAGGCTCAANCAAGTCGTCTTATTTAGTGACCACTGCCAACACGTTATTAAATCATGGTTTCGATGTTTTACGGCTNAATTTTCGAGATCATGGAAATACTCATCATATGAANCNTGGCNTTTTTAACTCTACAANGACNGACGAAGTNAGCGATGTAATAAAACAGTTCTTGCAAAAATTCGAGTATAAGAAACGGTTTATCGCAGGTTTCTCGCTCGGCNGTAATTTNGCATTGCGGATAGCTACTGACCGCGGTAATGAATTAAANCTCANCGCTGTNGCCGCAATTTCTCCGCNNATAGATCCNATAAACGCNATGATNGNCATNAGGCTNGCACCATCNATNTATAGAAATTATTTTTTTCGCAAATGGTCNGCTTCCCTNNAAACAANATTANTGTTTTTTCCCGAATATAACNACGGNGNAGAACTNNAGAAAGCTAAGTCTCTCGATGATCTCTACGCAGTTTTCATCCCTCGATTCACACCCTATTCTACGCCAAATGAGTACTTTTCATCATACTCAATCGTTGAGGATAGGCTATCAGGACTTCCTGTTCCGTCTTATCTGATTGCATCAATGGACGATCCAGTTATCCCCATCGATGACGTCACCAAGATAAAGAAAACTAACTCTTTGAGCATTGATGTACAAAGATTTGGGGGACACTGCGGGTTCACAGAAAGCCTCAATGCAGACAGTTGGAGAGAGTCTTATCTGGTGGATATTTTTAAATCGAGCGTGTGAGCCACAGGCAAAATATATTACTGTTTGGAATTATTGTAGTCCTTAAAAGCTTGATAAATTTGCTCTGTAGAAAATCCTCGTTGAGCCAAAAAACGTCCATTGCGTGCAATATCTGTTTTACCTAGATCTCGTTTTTCTCCACATTTTCGTTGCAGTACAGTCAACGCTAGCCGCCTCCAGTCTACACTGCCCGAGCTCAGTAAAGTGTGCGATAATTCTGAGGCGATGCCTTTCTTGTTTAAATCTACCTTTATCCTGTTCGGTCCGTGTCCCTTTCGCACTCTATTGCGAAGAAACATCTCAGCATACCGCTCATCACTCTGAATGTACGTTGCCTCCAGCTCATCTAGTAATTGGCTAATGACATCCTTATCATGAAATTTAGCTTCAAGTTTTATCTGTAATTCTTGCCGAGTATGTTCCCGTAAAGCTAACAAATCAAGCGCTCTCAGCCGAATATTTTTCAACAAATTTCGATACTCTGTATCCATGAGATAATTGCGTGTTTCTATAGCCAAAGTTTTTGTGTGCCTGATATTTCACACGTTCAGTGGGCAGCAGACACAATCATTCAGCTGCTAAGACATCATCCGTGACAGGTTTAAGTCCACCAAGCTCTTTGTTTCGAATTAAGCTCTCAATTTCATCCGCTATATCTCTGTTTTCATTAAGAAATTTACACACATTAGCTTTACCCTGGCCAATTTTTTCCCCCCTGAAGGCATACCACGCACCTGACTTATCTATGAAATCATGCTTTACTCCAAGATCAACAAGTTCTCCATTGTGGTTAATACCAGACCCATAGAGAATTTGAAATTCCGCTTGTTTAAATGGAGGAGAAACCTTATTTTTTACAACTTTAACACGTGTTTCGTTTCCTACAATCTCATCACTCTCTTTGACCGCTCCGGTTCTTCGGATGTCAAGCCGCACAGATGAATAAAATTTTAGAGCATTTCCACCAGTAGTAGTCTCTGGGCTTCCGAACATGACCCCGATTTTCATACGGATCTGATTAATAAAAATTACGAGGCAATTCGCACTCTTTATGTTACTGGTCAGTTTGCGTAAAGCTTGAGACATCAAGCGCGCTTGAAGACCTACATGATGATCCCCCATTTCACCCTCTATCTCTGCTCGTGGAGTCAACGCAGCCACCGAATCGACAACCAAAACATCGAGCGCACCCGATCTCACGAGCATATCTGTAACCTCTAAAGCCTGCTCACCAGTATCCGGTTGAGAGACAATAAGGTCATCAACAACGACTCCCAATTTTTCAGCATAGGCAGGATCTAATGCATGTTCTGCATCAATAAAAGCACAAGTGCCTCCATTTTTTTGAGCCTCTGCAATGATCTGGAGTGTCAATGTTGTCTTACCAGACGATTCAGGACCATATATTTCAACAACGCGTCCTTTGGGTAAACCTCCTATCCCGAGTGCAATATCAAGACCAAGAGAACCAGTAGAAATTGACGGTATTGCCGGCCGATCATTTTCTCCCATACGCATTACCGTCCCCTTTCCGAACTGACGTTCAATCTGCCCAAGTGCGACTTCTAATGCTTTTTCTTTATTTCCATTCATTCTTGTTACCTCAATTCTCTACTCAAATAAATATGCTTTATCAAAACTAGCAAAGCAAAACCTCAAATCATAACTGTATAACTGTATAACTGGATAACTGGATAACTGGATAACTGTACAGTAGTTAATCATNCCATTAATTGCAACATTTTTCGCAACGAAAATTCAACGGATTGAACTCTTACGGCATTTCTGTCACCCGAAAATTGCATCCGTACCGCCTCTACATGTTCGTTGTATCCAAATCCAAACCAAACCATACCAACAGGCTTCTCCTTTGTACCACCACCAGGTCCAGCAATTCCGCTGATGGCAATTCCATAATCAGCTCGCGCCAACTTNATTGCACCTTTCACCATTTCTTGAACAACTGTTCTACTTACGGCGCCCTCAGACTCCAAACTTTTTTGCGAAACACCAAGTAATTCTGTTTTAAATTGGTCTGCATAAGTTACAAGTCCTAAACGAAACCATTGTGAGCTCCCGCTCATACCGGTTAACGCACTCGCTAAGGCCCCTCCTGTACACGATTCTACAACGGTTATTGTTTCACCACGAGGAACAAGCCGTCGATCAAAAGCATCGATTANAGTAGAAAAAGAACTTTGCATCAAACTATCGTAATTCAAAATATGTACCCCTAAATCTAAGCTCTTTATAGTAAATCTCACACATTACACGTAACNGGAGATACATCAACATCGTAACTCTGCTAAAGTTAAACTTTAAAATACCATCATTCCATAAAATGTTTGAGAATTTTANACTCAATAGTTATACACCAATGATGCAGCAATATCTTCGAATAAAATCGGANCACCCTAAAGATGTTCTNTTTTACCGAATGGGTGATTTTTATGAGGTCTTTTTCGATGATGCCAAACGAACTAGCGAGCTTTTGGATATTACACTTACCGCACGTGGCAAGGTAAATGGACATCCGATACCCATGGCAGGCATCCCCTACCACGCGGCGGAGACCTACCTAGCAAAATTAGTTCGACTTGGTATCTCCGTGGCGATTTGCGAACAGGTGGGTGACCCNTCNACTAGTAAAGGGCCTNTTGAGCGNANAGTTGCCCGNGTGTTAACGCCTGGCACCATNACTGATGAAGCATTNTTAGACAANTGCAACGATNGTCTTTTGGCANCTGTTGCGTGCAAACGTNACTCATTTGGANTTGCATCCTTGGACATGAGCTCGGGNTGTCTAAAAGTAATAGAAATAAACGGCTTACAGAATCTAGTCAATGAGCTCCATCGGATCTCCCCAGCAGAATTACTAATTGAGGAGACGGTTGCTAAGGACGTGAATTTATCTTCGGCGGTGGTCCGACCACTTCCACCTTTTGAATTCGATATCGATAATGGACGCAGAATTCTGAACAAACAATTTAATACCAGGGATCTGAGCGGCTTTGGTTGCAATGACTTATCTTTGGCTTTAGGAGCAGCAGGATGTGTAATTCGATATGCCACAAAAACACAACGCGACGAACTGAATCACATTACAGCAATCCAACAAGAAGACAGCAGCCACAATGTTTTTGTTGACATAGCAAGTCGTAAGAATCTTGAATTAGATGTAAATTTGCGCGGTGGTCGAGAGAACACGGTTCTGCACCTCCTCGATTACTGTGCTACGAATATGGCAAGTAGACTGTTAAGACGCTGGATAATCCAACCGCTCCAGCATCTGCCTACACTTCAGGATAGACAAGCAAGCATTACAGAAATCAAAGATACAAACTTGGTCAATAAGTTACCCAGACTCCTCAAACAAATTGGCGATATGGAGCGTGTTGTGTCAAGAGTAGCGCTCCGATCAGCAAAACCTCGAGATCTAGCGCGACTTCGAGGTGCNCTATCAGCATTACCAANTTTAGCGGNCNTACTCAAAGAAACCACAANTGACGCATTAGCCGATATNAAAAAAAANTTAAAGCCATTACCTGANGTNCTCTCGCTACTNGANAGNGCAATCACNCCTGANCCACCAATCATNCTCAGAGACGGCGGTGTAATAGCTGACGGTTATGACNNCCAACTTGATGAGTTAAGGCGTTTNAACACCAGTGCTAATGACTTCCTNATCACACTGGAAGATCGAGAGAAAAAGCGTCTAAATTTGAATAATTTAAAAGTTGGCTACAATAAAATACATGGATATTTCATAGAAGTATCGCGTGTACAGAGTGGCAAAGTTCCCGCAGACTACACGCGGAGGCAAACTTTAAAAAATGCAGAACGATTCATCACATCAGAGCTAAAGTCTTTTGAGGACAAATCTCTAAACGCAAAAAGCAGAGCTCTCCATCTAGAAAAGCAGCTTTATGAACAACTACTGACCCTTCTTAATAAAAACCTACTTGTCCTCAAAGAATGTGCGACTGCAGCAGCCGAGCTCGACGTTTTGACAACACTTGCTGAGCGAGCCAAGACTCTAAATTATTGTAGACCCGAATTAATCGTTGCTACCGGCATTGATATCAGAGANGGGCGCCACCCAGTGGTAGAAAATGCGCTCAAAACGCCGTTCATCGCTAATGACTNAATTTTAAGTCAAGAGCAGCGAATGCAGATTGTGACCGGACCAAATATGGGTGGTAAATCTACTTACATGCGCCAAACAGCGTTAATAGTTCTTTTGGCACAGATTGGAAGCTATGTTCCCGCGAAAAGNGCGCGTATCGGACTCGTAGATCGAATATACACTCGGATAGGTTCGTCTGATGATCTGGCTGGCGGNCGTTCAACCTTNATGGTTGAGATGACTGAAACTGCTAATATACTAAANAATGCCACCGATCGAAGTTTGGTGCTAATGGATGAGGTTGGAAGAGGGACCAGCACTTTCGATGGACTTGCGATAGCATGGTCCAGCGCTTATCAGCTTGCGAAACAAATCAAAGCTCTGACCCTTTTCGCTACACACTNCTTTGAATTGACCGAACTTCCGAGTTTGCTTGATAGTGTTATTAACGTCCACCTAGATGCAACAGAATTCAAAGATGACTTGATATTTTTACATTCTGTGAGGGGAGGACCCGCCAGCAAAAGCTATGGCCTGCAAGTTGCGAAATTAGCAGGAATACCTCTAGGAGTGCTTAACCGAGCGAGTAACTTCTTATCCAAAAAAGTAAACTCAACNCCTGCGTATAGTCAATCCGATGATGATAAAAACGTAGCACAAGCCAACAATATAGAGGACAGTGCTGTAACAGAGATCCTCACAAGGTTAAACCACATTGATCCCGATCATATGTCCCCAAAACAAGCCCTTGAGGTAATTTATGAACTTCAAAATCTCCTNAAATGATATACAAATGTGTTTCAAACCCCTTTCCAAAAAAAGAAAAATGCTNAATCGACTTGAGCTCCTGCTATAATATTGATGATTATTTTAAGTAAAAGTNTGCTAGTTTATGATGAAAGAAAACGTAAAATTTTCGTGCAAAAAAAGAAGTTTGNTCAGATGACATTTGTGGTAGGCGAAAACTGTATCAAATGCAAACACACCGATTGTGTAGAAGTTTGTCCGGTAGATTGTTTTTATGAGGGCCCTAATTTTCTGGTAATTCATCCTGATGAGTGCATCGACTGCGCTCTTTGCGAGCCTGAATGCCCCATAGAGGCAATCTTTGCTGAGGATGAAATTCCAGAGGGACAGGAAGATTTCCTTGCAATCAATGCAGAATTAAGCGAAGTTTGGCCAAATATCACAGAGAAAAAAGATCCATTGCAAGACCATGAGAGATGGAACGGTGTCTCGGGCAAAATCAAGTATTTAGAGCGTTAGATTCAGATAGTTCCTTTCACCGATATAGCTACTTTCAAGACAAAGACTCATAAAAGTGGGGTATAACTCTCATATCCAGTCAAGACATGAATTGAACCAATAAACTGATATACACGAATTTAATGTTAGTCTGCACCGATGTCGTTGTGTATACCCGAAGAAGCCAANTTATTTTTTTATTTGCGCGTCGCGAAATTCACTAATAATAGAAGCAACATAATTTAGCTTTACCTCAATCTGTCCCGTGATGACAAACGGGTATGCATCACTGAGCCCAATAGACCGGTTCACTTGATTAAGCTTTACCGCTAACTCTCTCCATGCATCTATGAGTTCCTCCGATCTCAATCCCTGCGGAGGGGTAGTAGACATTCCTATGTGTTGCGCAGTATCTAAACATTCGAATATGAGAAGATAGTGGTTAAAGGTTTCAGCCCAATCCTCTGATGGGTGAGCGCTAGCATAAGCACTAATATAATTTTCAGGCCAATTTTTTGGCGGCCCGTTCTCATAATAGATATCAAGACTTTCACGATAGTCACACTTTTCTTCCCCGAAGAAGTCCGAGAAATACCTAGACATTGGTAGTTCATAAAAATATTTATCCCACAGATAATGGGCCAGCTCATGTCTGAAGTGTCCNAGAATAGTGCGCTGTCTTTCTTTCAAATGAGTTCTTGCTTGTGTCCGCGCGACATCATCGGCCTCTAACGAATTGATGGTGATGATACCTCCCGCATAACCAGTATTTACTTTAGTTTTTTCTGAACCCCCATTGCTCTCGCTCTCAAGAAAATCAAAAAGCAGACCCGACTCTTTATCACTCCAACCGCTGTTGAGGTTTACACCAATACTTAGTAAAGTGTAAATCACTCGCTTCTTTGCATCCTCCAACCGATACCAACGAAAATAATTGATTGGCGGATTTACATCAGTAACCTTTTGATTTGGAATAGTTCGATTAAATTGGCATGCAAAACATAGCCTTTGGGCAGACTCATGAGGAACAAGCCAATTACACACATCAAAATCGAGCTCATTACCACATAACCGGAANTGCCGGCCACCAGAATCGACGAAGAGGGAGCTGTCAATTGGCTCTATGGTTATCAGATCAAGACTTTTGACATCAAACCCCAAAGACTGAGTACAATTGCTGCAGTATTTGTTTTCAAAAAACACCTCCTGCCCGCACTGACAAAAAAACCTCTTCATTAAGATTCCGACATAAACCACGTTTTTGTCGATATATCGCTGATCGAAGAGGCGGTAAGACGCACCTGCTCCAAAGCTTCGCGAATTGCTACATCCGACATATCAAACGCATTAAATTTCACAAGCAACTGCTCAAGCATCTCTATACNCGGCATAACNGCAGCTTTTTTTTTCATCGGTCTGTAGGCTTTTTTGATATTTCTCACACAAAAAGCGATAGAACGAGGAAGCTGTGGTTCCAAAACTAANAAACTAATAGCAGAATCAGGTTCTACCAAAGGGCCGTATGATCTGCGATAGCTACCTCTGGCTGCAAGACTTTCCAACAAGCTTGCCCAAATCAATGAGTCAAAAGCGGGTTTACTTTCAATTCTCTCAGTTATCGCACTCGATAGAGTATTTATGACTCGCAAAGTAAAATCAATCCGCTCTATAAGGTGCCCTAAAGTTATGAATCTGTACCCATGATCTCTCCTCTGAATGAGCATCATTAAGCCATTTAGCAGCTGACATCGTCTCTCCAATTCATTTAAAAATTTGAAACGATTTTTTCGTGCTACTGATTTATCAGCATTATCCTTGCAGAAGAGATAAAGCTCATTTAGGCATTCCCATACCTCTGTCGGCAAAACTCCTCGGGTTGTNCGAGCATTTTCTCTCGCTGAATTTACTGAAAAAAGAATACTAGTNGGNGTTTCGATTTCGGAGATCATAAATTTCATGATGTTAGTCTCTGTTGCAGCCCTGCCAGAAGCTCGATATTCCGAATGATTTCCCAAAATGGTGAGTAAAGTAGTCCAAGGAAGTTCAGTTCCCTTGGGGACATCCATTCTTAATCGGGAGAGAGTCTTAATCACTCGAGACAAGCTCTCCGCTCTCTCAAGATACCTGGCTGTCCAAAACAATCTCTCCGCCACACGGGATAGCATGTCTAGGTCCTCTCATTCACTATCCAGGTGTCTTTGCTGCCGCCACCTTTGGATGAGTTGACCACCAGACTACCTTTCCTCAGAGCTACCCTTGTGAGTCCTCCGGGNGTAACCCAAGAATCCGTGCCCGTGAGGACAAAAGGCCTCAAATCTAAATGTCTCGGCTCAATAACGTCGTCAACAAAGGTGGGGGATGTGGAAAGCTTTATAGTTGGTTGAGCTATGTAATGTCTTGGATTAGAGGTGATCAATTTGCTAAAGATTTTGGTCTCTGCCTCTTCAGCATGCGGGCCAATAAACAAACCTGTTCCACCGGACTGATTCACGGGCTTTATGACCAAGTCACGTATATTTTCAAGAACATAAGCTAACTCTTCTGGCTGGGTGCATCTATATGTTCTTATAGTTGGTAGCTTAGGATCCTCTTTAAGATAGTATCGAATTATATCTGGAACAAAGGTATAAAGAGCTTTGTCGTCTGCAATCCCGCTTCCAGGCGAGTTTGCTATCGCAACCTGNTGATTTTGCCACGCCCGCATCAACCCTGGAACTCCTATTGTAGAGTCAGAGCGAAACACCTCAGGATCAAGAAACATTTCATCTATCCGACGGTACACAACATCTACACGTTCNGCCCCATCAACAGTCCTCATAAAAACCTCATGCTCTTTTGTAACAAAGAGATCCTGTCCCTCAACAAGTTCAACACCCATTGTTCGGGCNAGGAAGGCATGTTCAAAATAAGCAGAATTGTAAATCCCTGGTGTGAGCACAACTATCACAGGTTTTCGGTTATTTCTTGGAGACAGGGATTTTAGTATCCGATGCAGTTGGAGAGGATAGTCGTCTACAGGATCAATGTTATAGTTNTGAAAAATCTCAGGTATTACTCTTTTAATTATTTCCCTNTTCTCGAGCATATACGAAACACCNGATGGNATACGTAAATTATCCTCNAAAACTCTGAATATCCCATGCCTNTCACGCACCAAATCAGTGCCGCATACGTGCGCCCAAGCCCCAAGAGGCGGCGTTACTCCGACACANTCTTTAANATAATTTGGAGATTTAANNACCAAATCTCGGGGAACAACTTTATCTTTTAGTATAGCTTGGTCATTGTAAACATCNTGGATAAACAGATTAATAGCTTTGCAACGTTGTATTAATCCGCTTTCGACCTCNCGCCAAATTTTCGCNCCAATAGTCCTCGGAATAATATCTAGTTGCCAATTTCTATCTACATCAACTTTGTTAAAGTCGTCTGAATAGACTGAAAAACTTACGCCCATCTCCCTAATCGCCAATTCTGCCGCACGGGCTCTGGAAAGAAGTTCTATGTGAGAGGCTTCACTGAAGAACTGCAATAAATCGTGTGACTCANTGCGTGCTTCGCCGTTAGCTGTAATAATTTCATCATAGCANCCTTTTGAATTATAACCATNTAGCATNCACCTCGCTCCATAAGTTGCGTCAAGCTANAATANTCACGGAGCAATAAACATGCCGAGCTTGGCATCGTGGNAAAAATTCTATTCGATTGACATGTTAAAAGAATCAGGTTTTTATGTTTACGTCAATCCAGTGAGATCATCCGCGGCCTGACAGNGGAAATTTCGAAAAGAACTNAAACTTAATTTACGATAANAGGTGGACTCTGATGGTGATTCTGACCCACNNTTAAAGTAGNGGCTAATCGAAATCCNGTCTGCGCTGGCCGNACCAGTTGTNCGCAAGATCNGCATGNTCAATTACAAANGNTGNTACCATCATTTTNATAAGCTTTTCCTATCCTGTTTTTTGGGCAACACAGATGGGNAGCATGACCCTCCCTNAACTATGTTTTTGTACTTAACTTAAACCATCATTTTTCTTATANATGGATCTTTTGGGTTTTGCAAAAACACGTCTAACCATAGGTTCAAAATCTTCAATATGCATATTATCATAATTTGGGTCGAAGGAATTCTGGTCATATTTTTCGCAAAACTCGGCACAGGCTTGCCAATTCTCATTATCTTCAAATTGATCTCGCATATCTTTGTCAAGTCCGAGGTGATCGAAAAAATAATATCCTTGAAAGATTCCATGATGCTTTACGATCCAATGATTTTGTTCAGACACAAAAGGCTCCAACATTGTCGCCGCCAAATCTGCATGATTTGTTGAACCTATGGAGTCTCCAATATCATGTAACAATGCGCAAACAACATATTCCTCGTCTTTTCCATCTCTAAATGCCCGAGTCGCAGCCTGAAGACAGTGGGTATACCTGTCCACGGCATACCCCCCCGTATCACCTTTCAATAGCGCGAGATGAGCAAGAATTCTGTCTGGCAGCCCACTCACAAACTCTCTCGCATGCTCCATAATTATTTCATAGTCTTTAGCGGTTGAATCCGACATGGCAGTGAAAGTAGTTTGTTTGTCCATTTAAGCGCTCCTTCTTGTCAATTCTATTCGTGAATCGATAAAATAAAAAATCTCCTGTTTGGGAGTAATAGCCTAGAATTAAAGCTTTACCACCTTCGTATGAAACTAAAGAAAAAACTTTTCTGCGTCAATAGACTTTAGCTTTTATCAACGATGTTGTTCTAACCAATATCCCCCTAATAAAATGAGTGGTATAATCTTGCCATTGTTTTCATGTTTTTTCCTGAAAAAAATTGATTAATCTGGTTTTCTTGAGAAATAGGGAAAACAAACATAATATCAGACATAAGTACATCGATGGCTTGGCGATACTAACTTCGGAGAGTAGTTAAATCATAAAGATATCGGGTTTTGAGACGTTACATGCCGATGCCGGTAGATCTTTCTCTTTCCTGAAAATAATTACCGATAAAGGGATTATTGGATGGTCGGAATACACTGGAATTTCAGAAATTCTTCGCCGCAAAGGTCTTACTGCGCTAATTGAAGCAATGTTAGAGCCACTTCTTGGAAGTGATCCAAGAAACATAGAGAGGATAACCAGCGACTTGTATTCAATGACCCGTCAATCTCTATCAGGATTGAACCATCAGGCTATCGGTGCCATACAAAACGCCTTGTTGGATATTACAGCTAAGTCTATGGGAGTTCCGGTTTACCGACTGTTTGGCGGTCCTTTGAGAACACGAATACCCATGTATTGGTCTCATTTTGGGACTTACAGACTTAAAGGGAGTAGTAAAATTTACAAAAAAAAGGTCATTCGAGATCTTGATGATATGGCTGCTCATGCAAGAGATGTGATGACACAGGGATACTCAGCGCTCAAAACAAAGGTTCATTATTTTGATGATATCGGAGGGACCGGCTACTTTCCCTGTTTTGGTAGCGAATCTGGAGCTCCAGAACTAAACCTATCTCCATCAATCCTTAAAGCAATTGTCGATCAAATGACTGCTCTTCGAGAGGTTGCGGGAGATGAACTTGACCTCATCCTTGACTTGAATTCGAACTTTAAGGCAGACGGCATCATACGAATTGCAAGAGCAATTGCGCATCTGAATATTCGCTGGCTTGAGGTTGATGTATTCAACTCAGATGTTTTGCGCGATATTCGTGAGCGCTCGCCATTGCCAATCGGTGGTTGCGAGATGCTCTGTTCCGCAAGAACCTATGTGCCGTTTTTCGCTTGCAAAGCAGTCGATGTGCCATTAGTAGACGTTACTTGGAATGGCCTTTTGGAATCAATGAAAATTGCGAGCGTTGCCGACGTTTTCGATCTAAATATTTCGCCACATAATTTCACAGGTTATCTTGCAACTCAAATTAATGGCCATTTTTCTGCGGTCACCCCCAACCTTGAGCTGATGGAATTTGACGTCGACGAAGTACCATGGCTTAACGAATTTTTCACCGAACCATTAATAATAGAAAATGGAGTATTGGTGCTCACTGAAAAACCCGGATGGGGCATGGATGTAAATGAAAAGGCCGTGAAAAAGTATCCGGCGAAGGCCTTAGTTAATTGAGCATAGTCACAGTTTAATCGTATTACTACCTCACATACGTTTTTTGGGCATTATTTTTTAGCGGCAAACTTCAAGGCGCACCACAATTGACTAAACCGATCAAAAAATTCTTCCAAATACCAAAAAAAAATGCAGCGGTCACAGAAAAAAGCATATGTGATCCCTTGTTCGACGTAAATCAGAGACTGTGGTACAGTGTCAGCAAAAAGAAGAGTCGAAAAACGAAACTTATAGCACAGTATCTTTATACTTCAAGATTTTAAACTGTGCACTCGTAGGTGAAAAAATTCAGAAATTTAAAGCATGCACCCGTAGCTCAGCTGGATAGAGTAGGTGGCTTCGAACCACTTGGTCGGGGGTTCGAATCCCTCCGGGTGCGCCACTTTAACAAAATATTTATATAAATATCAATGTTATAAGAGACTTGCACTTTAGTTATGTACACACAAATGTACACACACTGGAGTTTAAAGAGTATCATGCAAGCTCTTTGTGGCTTATATACTATTTCAATGAAATATCTTTTCAAACGCAGTAACAGAAATACTTATTACTACAAGCGCAGAGTTCCAAAGGACTTACAAAGTCACTACCCGAAACCATTTATAGAAATTTCCCTGAAAAAAAACGACAAAAGTATCGCGGTAGCATTATGTGAAATACAGCACAAGAAAATAGAAAAGGAATTTTCAAGGCTTCGCCAGGGACTTCCCAAAGAACAAGTGATTACGGATTATCAGAAGACACTCAATAAGCTCAATGAATATAATCTATCTCCACAAGATAGCGTAAATCGCAATAATGATGCAGAGCTTGCCAGAGATCGCTTCTATGAGAGTATTGATGACACTATCTACGAAAGGACAACACCTGAGGAGTATACTGCACTCCAAGCCAATCATACTGCCCTACCCCTACATCTCCTGAGTACGCAGCAACGTGACGCACTTGCCATCATTCAAGGTACGTTTAGGATGTCGGCCTCTCTATATCCGTCAGAGTATTTAAGACTTCTAGGAAAGACTGAGAATAAAAAAGTCACTGCAGAATGTGACAGAGCGATTGCCTCTTTGATCCAGTATTGCGGTGATAAAGCACCTGCAGATTATACTCGCTCTGATATCAACACATTTATCAATGAAAGCTGTCAAATAAAGAGGACATCAACCGTTTTGAGACAACTAAAAAGTCTTTCAGCCATGTTTAACCGTGTCTCTTTAGAGATGGATTTTACT
>PBJN01000055.1 GCA_002720735.1 Porticoccaceae bacterium | reverse complement strand
AGTCGAGGACAGATCATTTGGATCGCTAATATCGGCTGAAGACCCCCCATCCGATGATGACTCCGAACTTTCGCCGAGTCCCCATTGTTCGGCAGATCCGCCTTGTGATGCGACTAGATCACTAAAATAATCCTCAGCTACTGTTTCACTGCCCTCGGGTGCAATCCAGTTGCCATTTACATCGCCTAACAGAACACCAACGAGATTCTTTACCCTAGTCTCCGGATAATTAAAAACCACTCCATTCGAATCCCAACTTACATCACTTGGATTCATTTTGAAGCTTTTTGATTCGGCATCCCAAAAATCATAATCCTCCGCAACAAATACCCATCGTCTCGCTTCTGCAGACCCAAGATTGACCGCCATCTTCAAGATTGCTAATGCATCAGCAGAGGTCACTCTTCCATCCATGTTTATATCTGCTGCAATGTATTGATATGGCGATACAGGCAATACCTTTAATGGCCCTTCCCCATCCGGATCAGTATTAGGATTTATACCTACCGCGATCTTAAGCGCCGCCAAAGCATCGCTCGAACTTATAACGCTCCCAGACTCATCAGATGTAATGTCCTTACTCACAGCTAAAGAATTACTGCCAGAATAACTTTCGGAAAAGGTGTAACTTCCTAAAGAGTCAGATATCGTGTCCTCTGAGAAACCAATCTCAGAACTATCAGTCAAACCAACCAGACCGACAGCTACCGAAGAAAGCAAAGCGTGGTTATACCAGTGATAAGCAATGCCTGAAACAGGTCGTAGGCATTCAACACAACTATGCTTGTCTAGTGGATCGGTACCATCAAGGGCTTCCTGTGCATCACTAACCCCATCTCCATCATCATCAAGATCTACATTATTACCCACTCCATCAAGATCAGTGTCATACCACTCTGAAGAGTCATCAATAAAAGCATCAACATCATCATTGAAACCATCAGA
Source organism: Porticoccaceae bacterium (assembly GCA_002720735.1). Classification (GTDB taxonomy): domain Bacteria; phylum Pseudomonadota; class Gammaproteobacteria; order Pseudomonadales; family Porticoccaceae; genus TMED48. Next base: position 17,685 of record PBJN01000055.1, on the reverse strand, counting down.
ATCACTATCACGCATAAGATGTTCATCTGCATTCTCAATGACAAGCTCTAACTCAGTATCATTCTCTATATTGTAGTCTGTAAATTCCGTAGTTACACCATCCACAGTGACCGAAAAATCATATACGCCTTTAAAAACCTGCTCCGTAGATACCCAACGCCCCTGTTCATCGGGCACTACATTACTATAACTGGTCATCCATTCATCTCTAACCAACTCAAACCACGGAGACGCCTCATCCTTCACCTCCCAATTGGCGTCAAAAAGGGGACCATTGCCCCTCCAGTGACCTCGGTCCCAGAACCCCCACATAGAAAAACCAATCACCGACTTACTTTCAAATGCCGCCTCTAAAAGATCTCTAAAAATCTGTTTTTGTTGCGCTGGTGTGAGTTGTGAAGCATCATCGCGAGTGTCAAACTCCGTGATTTCAATATCCAGGCCCGTCTCCGCAAGAATATTAATACGCCTCAACATAGACGCTTTATCTACATCACTCCGGCTCATATGAGCTTGAACTCCAATAACATCAATCGGGGCTCCCGCAGCCAATAAATTAGCAGTAAAGTCTCTGTATGCCCTCGCATTGTTATCATTCGGAGCATTCAGTATGTTGTACTCATTAATTGCAAGCTTTGAATCCGGACGAATATCGTCAGCCCTTTTAAAAAAATCTGCATATGTCTCTGTATTTGACGAGTAAAATCCAGCCCCCACGAAAATGTCAGCATAATAACTGTTATTCATGGGCTCATTTAGCACATCCCAATCTGTAACAGAGGGTCCAATACCCAAATCACTAAATCGACCGAGAATACCCGAGTCCTGGAGACGATCGGACAATAATTGACGGTAAAAGATCGAGGGATTTACCTCACTTTCACTCGAGCGAAATTGGTCCGGAGTTGGCCAACGATCTCTTGGCCACACAACAGAATGTCCTTTTACAGTGAATTGCTTCGTCTTCAGGAGGTTAACGACTCTGTCAACGATCTCAGGTCCGCGATTATTGTACTGAATCCACTGCATACCGTTAGTTGGTATTGCATGATTAAAGTTATTCCATATCACCTCTCTATACCTTTCCACATCTTGCCATGAAGGTGTATGTGCGGCTAATCCCAGCTGTTCCGTGGCAGGATCCATCAACGCCTGTTTTTCTCGAGCACTCAAAATCTGAAATTCGTCTTCCGAAATCACCACAAGGAGATCGCGTATCTGTGTTCCAAATCTAAAAGCATGCCTCTTCATTTTTAGAGTCAAACGCGCTTCGGGAAGTGGCTGACCCGCTTTGTCTTTTATAACAACCGCAAGATTTGTCTTTCGATGAGATAAATCTGCCAAAACGGGTACAGAGAGGGATAATGTAAGCGTAATACCCCATAATAACCAGACGAGTTTGTGCCAAAACTTAGTTAACAGATGCCGCAAATTTAATATATAACTGGTCAAATCCAGCACTTTATTCCTTAATTGCTTTTAGAGGCCCGTCAAAATAACATTGACAATCTGAAAAGATAAAAAACCTACAAAAGGCCCATTTCAGCCACAAGTCTATCACAGTTTCTATCTTTCTCATTTAGTCATATATTTAGTAGCTGAACATGAGAATTGTCGCTTGCATCTCTGAAGGCAACGACTTGGTCGTGTGTGCGCATTTATTTTATAAAAAAGTTGAAAAAATCGAGCCAATATAATTATNGAAACAGTGCCAGATAGCAGGACGAACAAACTACATNTGCACTTTAATGAGTACTATTNTAANGTCAAATAATGGATTGGAAAGGCGAGCGCTTGGACTTGTAAATGTCCACCACCGACTTTAAAGGACTGGTGATGTGGCAATATTATGCCGATNTCTCTCTNNGTGATANAACATTATACCNATAACAAATAACATTCTACAATTAAAGTTGGANNNACGTGGTAATCTTGGAGAACAAAATGGGTATGAAGGGCACTTCCTATGACAATAATCTCGGCCTTTATTTTTGTTATTAATTCGTGCGGCCTCATGCCGTCATTCACAGCGACAATCTCCTAATCACATAGGGGTCTTTCACTTTAATGAAAGTCTCTATCTTTTGTATGTTTCCTTAGAAAATTTATTACACCTGCCAGACTATTAATTGTTAAAATTCCCGCAGTTCAGCCAGCTTAAAACTTCAATCTATACATTTTTTCTCGCGGAGGTGGCATTGACCCTCATACAAGAGACTTTACCGCCGAGTGTGTCGAATAATTCTACCTACCTGTAATATCAAACTATAGGTCGAAATAAGTGTCGATAAAGATCTCTTTAAATACAAACATCGTGATTGACCGGGCCATTATTGAGGGGNGTTNATCGGGGTCGTACAAGCGTAAGAAAAACGAGAAACGGGTCCAGACATCCAACGGGAAATTATGTAACTCGATAGCTAGGCAAATTACAGTGCTCCCAGAGACATGAAAACCCCAGCAACAATAAAGTGCATACATTTTTTGATGTCTATGAGTACTCATTTTAGATGCACCGAGAGAGGGGGCAATAAGGGGGTACCGACAAGTTGGTGACTGTGCAAACGGCTCTAACGATTTTACGACACTCATCATCTACAAAATGACGATCAATAAGCTGGGAATTTCACAAGCAAATGAGTTGCGGCAAGGGAACCTATTTTTAGTAGAGTAAAAACCCTCACATGATGTATGTCATTTGGGAAATAAATATCCCATCTAGAGAGGCAAGAGTAGCGTATCATGATGTATTATCACACCAAGGCGCATGAGATATGTCTTCTGTCAGTCGCAGCTAAAGCAAGGTCACTGAAGCTGAAGGTGCGGATGATGAAGTGCATAGGTCAAGGCATTTGAGAAATAAAGGACGACGCTGAGCCTGAGTGAGAAATATTCGATTAATTTGATGTTATTGCACCTAAATAGCTGCAGGTTAACTACGAGAGCCTTGCTTCTTAATGTTTTCATCATGATAGGGATCCAATGTATCAATATCAGTCAAATAAGAGCTTTCTCTCCGCCACGCAAACAAGCGCACCCGAATATTATCGGGTGTGATATCGAGCAAGGTAAATCCATTACGCTCAGTGACCGGGGCAGGACTATCCAAACGAATATCACTTGCCACCATGGGCGGTGTGCCTCTAGCCCTACTCGGCCATCCCGAACCTGTGCCCAAAGGACCAGTAATAATTGAGTGGATTGGATTCGATTCAAAAGATAGCTCACCACTCCCAACAATTTTTGAATGGCCGGTCGCATGCAAATCTCCGCTCAAGACGAGCCCAGCTCTTCGTTTCTGGTTGGAGATAGACTCCAGCAGACGTTGATGTTGATTCCACCAACCCTTCTGCCACATGAACTTGGCCTTTCTAGTAGTCAGTTTAAAACGTTGATCATTTGCATACATTTGGGCGGCCTGAGTCCCAGCTTGTCCGCTATCAGCCACATCCGGATACCACTCTCTCCACTTGCCAGCACTCCAACCGAAAGGATGCGACGGGATATGCATTAACTGGTCAACGCTCTCATCTGCCGTGCGACTGCACAGCCAATGTTCGACTTCCGGTGGAACTAATCCAGCAGTCTCACCCTTTAACGATAAGAAGCCGGCGCAGTCATACATGAGCGTCTCACTCAGTCGACCCCAACGCATTGCGCCAAAATGCCGATTATGCCCATTGATCATCACGCCACTCAACGAACTGGGCACGTCTGATGAGGGCAAAAAATCCGGCAGGTAGTGATCCCTGACGAAGCTAAAAAACTGCTTTTGATAAGATTCTGGCGGGAGTGTTACATATCGATCTGTAGCTTCATCGTTTTCAAAATAATCATGATCATCGTTGATGAAATAGCTTGGGGTACTTCGAAGCGCAGTCCCATATAATGGAGTAATTTGCTCGCCCGCCACTATTTTTAAAATCTCTTCATTAGTGCCACCATAGGCTGGAGCCATTCGATCGAGCATACCAACGGCATTGTAGAGTCCCGCCGAAAACTCCCGTACGCCCACTACGCTGGATTCCAGCCACGTACGCTGGTCCCAGTAGACATGATCACCAATCGCGATCATTGCATGCGGTTTAAAGGACAATCCGCGCAAAAGAAGCCGACGACGAGTACTCTGAGGTAAAAAGGCGGAGTTTTTTCCCTCACTCATTAAGGGATGCCCCCCTGCACAAGTAAATACCAGTAAACGCAGATATTCTGGTTGGCTGACAGGATCAGGCATTGTAGACAGAAACCAAGAATCAGTTAACCTAGTCGTGCCCTCCATCAGAGCCAACTCATACCCAGTATTCGGCCTCAAGCCAACGGCGTCGAAAGCAAAGCCGCGCCCTTTGCTATCAGTAGGACGGCCCTTAATATATTTGCCATCGATCGAAAGGACGGCATTGCTAATATGCCTAGAGAAAACGGCTTTAAGAGAAATACGAGAGTGGTTCGCCGATGGAATTAAATGCTCAACCGGCCCTGCTCTCCAAGTCTCATTGGACAAATTACCAGAAGCACCAGTTAATGTCGATAGTGCGATAGAACCCTGCAAAAACTGTCTACGATCCATATTCACCAAATTTAACTCTTTTGAATCTCTCAGCCTTTGATCAGTCTNATCAAAAACCTACTGCCCTTGTTGATATTCTTTAGTGATCATAGCGGTTTCAGCTCGTTGAATGATCTCAGCTACAGCAGGATCTGTTGTCTTCAGCGCCTAATTTAAATGTCATAAAATTCATAAGTTTTACCTCACCACATTGACTTAATCTTTACATATCGCAGCAAAAACTTGTGAGTAATTTGCCGCCTGTTGCGAAAAAAAGCCTGCCTCAACAGCAATTTCATCAGCATGATCTTTGTTTTTAAATTGTTCGTTATCCAAACNTTGCCATCTTTGATCCGNTAAATTTAAAAATTTCTGAATGCCAAAGTATATCTCTTCACAATTAACTTCATCATGGCCCTCTGAAAATTCTATTTCCTCTTCTTCAGTAAGAAAATTGTGGTGCACCTCTCTAAGTGAGCCAAGTTTTTCAATCTCGTAATTTTTGAGGAACTGAGCCGTNGCGAGTCTACCTTCTCTTATTGCATCCCCCAAAGGGGTATACCCAGCATTATTTGGCGGAACTAGCGGATCGGCACCCAGCTTAATTAAGAGTTTTACTGTGCCTANGTGTCCGCCTGAAGCGGCCCATCCCAGAGGAGTGGAATCATACCAATCAGTCATCTTCAAGTTTGGATCGCATACTTGTTCACTGCATAAGAAATTAATGAGCTCCTCATCACCAGAATATGCAGCAAGTTGAAGCGGCCATTTTTTTAGCCACCCCTCTCGTTTGAACCACCCCTCAACATCCTCTCGATTGGGATACTCAGCAGACTCAACCGCATCATATTTATACTCGGCACATCCNATGAGTGAGGCACAAAAAGTTGCAATAATAATCGCTTTTATAACTTGACTCCCCTGTGCCAGTGCGATGCGTAACCGTTTAAAATTAATCTGTCCCCTTTTATNAGGTTTTTTAGCATGGCATCATCACTTTCCAAACAGCTTTTCAGGAATTTTTGATTGTGCGTTAAGCTTTGATAGCGCGCCTAATCCTTNTTNAGGTCTCAAATACCGGGGCCGTATGTTGGTCAACGNTTTTTAACAGTAGCATTATCGCTAAAGATTTTACAAGGTTTTTAAAGTGTCAAAGCAGGATACCTGTATTCTCTAACCCANGCGTACTTGAATTTATAGTCGCATAGCTCAGTCTGGTTAGGGTACTTACTTGACATGCAAGGNGTCGGTGGTTCAAGTCCACTCGCAACTACTNCATGAATTTATGATTTTTACGCCTATTAAGATNAAAGTCAAAGTGACCAAAAAAGACAATTAAATTCTGATAAAAACTCTGGTAAAAATAAATCCTCTGCCAGGCAGTCTCAACGCCTCTCAGGGCTTGCCAAGACACANACCTAGGAAGCACTTGAAACAATCGTTGATNTGGTCAAAAATGGTTGTACAGATGCCGCTAGAGTGTCAGCCGCTAATGTCCTACTCGACTGAGCATGTGANAAGCCTGCGACGAAATAAAAGAGGGAGATTGTGGACTCATAGCCTGTGGTTATTGATCTGACAGGTTAAGCGNAAGTTGAGCGTGCTTAATTCAAAGAAGTAATCGGTCGCGGAGAGGGTGCAACTGCTGTGTTTGATATCAAATACATCGCAGATAGTAGCGCTACGAAACTATTTATGATTGCCACTACATAACTAAACCCATGCGAACCGATATCTGCTCTTCTCATATCATTTTAACTGCGAAAAGGCCGTCTGCGCCTGCAACACTCTACTAATTAAAGTAATCGCAGCCTCAGAACATTTTGATCTTGAGGCATTGTGATGACCACTGACTCAGCCGCATTCAGCGTAATAAACTGAATGGGTAGTTTCGCTGACTCTGCTTGGTCGGCATAGGCATCGGGTGAGTCTTGGGAGGTTTATAAAGAAGGTTACAAACGGTTGCGATTACTACAAATCATGAGTAGCATTTAATACTAGTGTCTTTAGATCACGTTAATACGCGATAAAAGTGGCTTTTTATATCTTAGCACATTGGCTATGAGAGAAAAGCATGACAGCAACCGCACACGTGGTTGTAGTGGAAGAAAACACCCGGAGGGTGCACGAGACGAGTCAAAGCGGCTGCGTCTTTATTTGCTAATGAAATCAATATTCAAAGTTCTTTTCTCCATCGCTTTGACGTCTGTTTATGTGCCCTCAATGGCCTCAATCGATGAGCTCAGCGCGAACGCAGTCAGTATTGACCAAGCTGAGGTAAGTTATGAATTGCAATCANACTTCGGCGATCTCNACGAAATCGCGTCTCGAGGCATTCTTCGGGTTCTTGTAACTCACAGCAAAACAGACTTCTTCATAGATCAAGGTCAAATCCGAGGCATCCAGGCAGAGTACGTGGAGGAATTCCTGAAAAACCTCAATAAAGGTAGAACAAATAGATCTAATGCGAGCGAATCCCACCGAATCATCCCTCAGTTTGTTCCGGTCGCGTTCGATGAGCTAATTCCGTCATTGCTCGCTGGCAAAGGTGATATTGCGGCAGCCTTTTTGACGATGACACCAGAACGCACAGCTAAGGTTGATTTTGTTAGCCCGCAGGGTCTTTTAGTCGATGAGATACTAGTCGCTCATAAAAACGCAGAACCGATTGAAAAGCTAACTGACCTGTCGGGACGGACAGTTTACGTTTTAAAGGGTAGCAGCTACGCCTCTCATCTCTCTGAATTAAATAGAAGCCTAGGCTTTGTCGATCTACCGGCAGTAAAGATCGTTAACGCAGACAATCAATTGCTCACAGAAGACATACTCGAGCTTGTCAATGCAGGCATTATTGCTTACACGTTTTGTGATGACTTTAAAGCCAACCTATGGGCGAAGGTGCTCCCTAACATCCGCCTTAGCCGGGGTATAAAGCTTTCCTCAGGTCAGCCCGTCGGCTGGGTAATTAGACCAAATTCACCTCTGCTTCGAGCGGCCGTTAGCACTTTTTCTAACGACGTTAAAAAAGGCACTTTTCTTGGCAACATCCTGTTCAATAAATATTATGCTTCAACGCGATGGATTAATAACCCTCTGGCAAAGACTGAACGAGACAAGTTTGCTCAGACCATCGATCTGTTTCGTCGGTTTGGCGAGGAGTATGGATTTGACCCGTTGGCGCTTGCAGCTCAGGGGTATCAGGAATCACGACTAGATCAATCTCTAACTAGCCATATGGGTGCCATTGGCGTGATGCAGCTATTGCAGAGTACAGCCAATGACCCTAATGTTGGAATTCCAAACATCTACGACATCGCCAACAACATCCATGCCGGTGCCAAGTACATGAATTTTCTGCGTAATCGATATTTTTCGGATGACGCTATCTCACCTATTGATCAACGTTTGTTTACTTGGGCCGCATACAATGCTGGACCAGCAAATATTCGTCGTGTTAGAGCAGCCGCAGAGCGAAACGGATTGGATCCAAACGTCTGGTTCAATAACGTCGAACATATGGCGGCTAGCAAAATTAGCCGGGAACCTGTCAAATACGTGGCAAATATCTTAAAATACTACACAGCATATCGAATGATCGAAGATCAAGCTGATAGTAAATCTGCAGCAATCCAAAAACTTGAAACTTTTAACGATTAAACCGCTTCAGATCACTAATGCCCATTTACAAATGAGCTGGCTTATTATTTTAGCTTTATCCTCTATAGGACCCTAACTTCTATTTTCTCAACCCCCACTCTTGGGGGCACCGCCACTTTCTCTGTTGAGATTCCTAANGTTGTCAATNTNNGCTCGACCGCAATGAGCCAGTGCGTCGCCNATANAAATATCCAAANTAAAGAGGAAAGATTGAGGAATTGTAAACTTCACCATTTTTAAAGACTTTTAATCACAATCCTTAATTTCTGATTTCCACCACTCGGCGGCCAAAGCTTGTCCTTTGGTTACCTATTCTTTAGTCATTCTGTTTTTTAAAGCACCAAGATTTATCCCTGCTTCTCATGACCTTGGGCTCTTGCGATTGACAACCAGTTANAGGCCTTTACATCATTCTCAGGAACTCCGTCACCGATGGCATACATGAAATCTTAAGTGAGTTGAGCTTCAGCACGGCCATCAATATCTCAGGTGGGAGCGCGTGCGGCACTCCACCTCTCGATATCTTTGGTTGAGCGCCTCCACACAGATCTGATAACCCTCCCGACGAATACTCTCAGGTATCTGGCTATCCCATTGAATGTCCCAATAGGGATGTAGCTTTTTACTAAAGCTGCTTCGAAACATAGCAGTAAAGTNGCCATAAAAAGATTTGNTAAAGGAAAAAAGGTGGTCGGGACGGCAGGATTTGAACCTGCGACCACCACACCCCCAGTGTGGTGCGCTACCAGGCTGCGCTACGCCCCGATATTTTAATAATCAAAATTAGAGAAGGTAGCTCCATGTCAAATAGGCAACACATGAAACTAGAAATAATTTAACCAAATATTAGCCCTTAAGCTTCATTTCTTTTAAAAGGTCTTCTAACTCACCTATAGTTTGGTTAACCAACTGTTTATAAGGGGTCATTTCCTGCTTCGTAGTCTCTCCGTCCAGCCGCTGTCGAGCGCCACCAATCGTAAATCCTTGCTCATAGAGTAATGAACGAATTTGACGAATTAAAACGACATCCTGACGCTTATAGTAGCGACGGTTACCGCGACGTTTTACCGGATTCAATCCAGGAAATTCTTGCTCCCAGTAACGTAAGACATGCGGCTTCACACCACAAAGATCACTCACTTCTCCAATGGTAAAGTATCGCTTGCCCGGAATAACCGGAAGTGTGTCATTATCACTCGGCTCCAGCATAGTATTCTACCCGAGATTTGAGTTTTTGACCGGGTTTAAATGTGACTACCCGCCGCGCCGCAATGGGAATTTCTTCACCAGTCTTCGGATTTCGCCCAGGTCTCCTACCCTTATCCCTCAGCTCAAAATTACCAAATCCAGACAACTTAACGTTGTCATTATTTTCGAGTGCGACTCCTATTTCACTGTAAAACTTCTCAACAATCTCCTTTGCTTCTCTCTTGTTAAGTCCCAGCTCATCAAAAAGCATTTCCGCCATATCGGCTTTGGTCAAAGCACTCATCGGATCATATCCACCTTTCTATTATTTTTGTGCGGCTTTCGTAGTTTGTTGAAGACGTCATTCAAGTGAAGCATGCAAAAATCGCATGGCTTCTACACACATTCACAGCAGCNTTNATAGAGTGCGCGAACTGGAATAAAACGTCAAGCGCATTCTGCTATTTTTATACTCAATAAGACCACANTGAAATTGACATTAGTTACAATGCATCAATAGTCGNTAGAAAAAAGTATTCTGTATTTAATGTCAGAAAAATTTNGGTCAGTAAGCCCTAAATTCACGATTGCCCTCGGAGTTTAGCAGAAAATTGCTCCTCGACTGCTACCACGACAGAAGCAACAGCAGCATCAACCTCTGCATCAANAAGGGTACGCTCCGCGTGCTGAAAGCACAAAGCTATCGCAATACTCTTCAAACCCTGAGCANTATCATCATCNTGATAGACATCAAAGATGTCCAGAGATATCAATAGCTCTCCAGCCGCCTCTTCAACACATTCTAGTATTTTTGAGGCTTGCTTCGCAGAACCCATTGAGAATGATAGNTCTCGGCGCACTTCCGGATACCTACTAATATCATGACTATGAGGCACCTGGAGTTGTAATAGATCTTTTAAAACCAACTCGAAAAGATAGAACTCGCAGTCCTGTCCAAGTTTTCTTTGAATTCGCGGGTGTAACTGACCCATCCAACCACTCTGTTTTTGATCAATTAAAATCTCCGCAGTGCGCCCTGGATGAAGCGCGTGGTGCTCACGAGGGACAAACCGGTAATTTTTTTCTCTCCCAGCACGAGATAATAAAGATTCAACAACTCCCTTNATATCGAAGAAGTCCACATTTCGCTGTGTTGACAGCCAATCAGGTTTTGCAGCTGAACCACAAACAAGCCCCGCGAGATAACTATTTTGTTGCAAAATCTGATTATCCATCCAAAAGCACGCCCCGCTTTCAAAAAGACGGAGACGGCTTTTTTGCCGATTCAAATTGTAGAATGCAGTATCCNNTAACCCCGGCCATAAACTTGCNCTCATCACTTCTTTATCGCTGGATATGGGATTGGCTATACTTACTTGTGAAAGATTTGGCACTACAAGATCTTGTAAATCACGTTTTACAAAGCTGTAAGTCAGCACCTCCTGAAAACCATTTGCAATCAGCTGTTCTCTAAAAGGATGAATGGATCCTTTAGTTTCAGAGTGTGGTTGTATCGTTAATGCAGTGAGGGGCGTTCTTGTGGGTATGTTGTCATAACCATAAATACGACCGACTTCTTCAATCAAATCTTCTTGTATAGTGAGATCAAATCGCCATGATGGTACTCGCCAGAGAGACTCATCATTACTTTGCTTCAACTTTTTGAGTCCAAGACGGATTAGAATTTGATCAATCATACTTGAAGAAAGNTCAACACCCAATTGCTGGCACAATCTCGCCTTTTTAAGACANATAATTCTTGGCTGGGGCAATGCAGTGGCTGATTCTTTGCAAACTATTGGTCCGACATAACCACCACATATNTTAATTAAAAAGGTTGTTGCTCGCTCNAAGGCTGCTTCCTGAAGGGAACTATCGACGCCCCGTTCAAATCGATGAGAAGAGTCTGTTTGTTTACTAAAAGCCCTTGCTTTTCCAGCAATNGCTCGCGGAGTGAACCAAGCGCTTTCNAGGAGGATATCCTGCGTGACAGGACCCACGGCGGACTCCTTTCCACCCATAATTCCGGCTAAAGCCAGAGGCTTTACTGCATCTGCGATTAATAGGGTATCTTTGCCTAAACGCAACTTTGAATNATCTAAGAGCTGCAATTCTTCGTTGCACCCCATTCGCACCACTATACTCTCTTCAATCTTACTCAAATCGAAGGCATGCATGGGTTGCCCAAGCTCCAACATTATATAATTAGTTACATCAACGACGGCTCCCCGCGACCTTATTCCGCTGCTATTAAGTTTTTGTAGCATCCAGCTAGGTGTNGGAGCTGAAGCATTGACCCCTCGGAATATTCTACAAACATAACGTCCACATGCTTCGGACGCATCAATCTTTATGTCAATNATATCCTCAATTGTTGGTTTAACCGGGGCATATTCAATTTCACGCGGATGTAATTCGTTGAGGACACCGACTTCCCTTGCCATACCCACAANACTGAGGCAATCTCCACGATTAGGAGTCAAATCCATTTCAAATACGTTGTCTTGTAAATTCAGATATTGCCCTAGTGTAGTGCCTATNGGAGCATCCGAGTCCAATTCCCACAGACCATCGTCATCTTCTCGAAGCTGCAGGTCTAATTGTCCGCAAAGCATGCCATANGACTGCACGCCTCTTATNTCTACTTTTTTNACTTTCTTACCACTGGGTAGTGTTGCTCCAATCCTTGCAAGAGGTACCTTTATGCCAACTCTTGCATTGGGCGCTCCACAAACAACCTTTAACAAAGATCCACCACCATNATCCACATGACAAANANAAAGTTTNTCTGCGTCNGGATGCAAATCTACTNTAACAAGNGCNGAAACAACAACTTCAGCACCAAAGTTACTTACCGGCGCCACCCCATCGACCTCTAAACCTGCCATAGTCAGCTGATCAGTTAATTCTTGAGTGCTCAAAGACGGATTAACCATGTCTCGTAACCAAGATTCACTAAGTTTCAAAATCCACCTCAGCTCAAAATTGTTTCAAAAAGCGCAGCTCATTTTCAAAAAATAGCCTCAAGTCATTCACGCCATAACGTAGCATCGCCAATCTTTCAACGCCCATACCAAACGCAAATCCAGTGTATCGGTCTGTGTTAACATTGCANTGCTTAAACACGTTTGGATGCACCATCCCNCACCCCATAACTTCCAACCAACCCGTGTANCCNCANACGCGACAACTGTNACCCATGCAATTCGNGCACTGAATATCGACCTCAGCNGATGGTTCTGTAAATGGAAAATAGGAAGGTCGAAATCGAACTTTTGATTCGACTTCAAAAAAAGATTGCAAAAATTGGATTACAACTCCTTTTAGATCCGCAAAGCTAATCGACTCATCGACGACTAATCCCTCAACTTGATGAAACATTGGAGTGTGTGTAAGGTCTGAGTCGCATCTAAAAACCTTGCCAGGACAAATTATTCTGATTGGAGGATTTTGGCTGTACATAGTTCGAACTTGCACCGGTGAGGTGTGTGTGCGTAAAACCTTATTGTTTTCGACATAAAAAGTGTCATGCATTGCTCGAGCTGGATGATGTGGAGGAATATTTAACGCTTCGAAGTTATGATAGTCATCCTCTATTTCTGGACCGGTTGCTACCGAGTAACCCACAGCACAAAAGAATTGTTGAATACGCTCCAAGGTTCTGGTGACTGGATGTATGCCTCCAACATCAACGGACCTTCCCGGCAATGAGACATCTACCGCCTCGGATTGCAACTGATTCTCAATAGATAAATGCTCGAGTAGTTCTTTCTGAGTGTTAATTAAGAGGCCAATCCTCTTCTTGACTACATTGATTAGTGCACCCCTGTCTCGACGCTCTGATGCACTATAGGTCGATAATGACCGTAAGAGCAGGGTGACAAATCCACGCTTTCCGAGATACTCAACCCGCTTTTTTTCCAAGCTGTCTAGGTCAGTGCATCTCTTGATAGCTTGCATCGCTTCTTGCTCGAGTTTTGCTAGATCGCTCATAACTGCTTTTCCAATTCCTGAAAGCTACCTCGAGGTATCTATCTGAAGCATCGCCACCAATGAAAATCTTCTTAAATCGACCGTGGCTTTCCATCACCCCAAAACAGTAAAAGCTACAACAGCGCGGCCTTTGCACGGTCCACGATAGCACCAAAAGCCGGTTTGTCATGAACAGCCAAATCTGCCAAAATACGCCGGTCGAGGAGAATTCCCGCCTTACTGAGGCCGTCGATCAATCTGCTATAGGCCAAACCTTCACTTCTGGACTGAGCGTTAATCCTTGCTATCCAAAGCCTCCTGAATAATCGTTTTTTTACCCGCCTATCACGATATGCATACTGCCCTGCTTTAGTAACCGCTTGCACGGCTACGCGAAATACTCTGCTTCGTGCTCCGTAATAACCTTTTGCCTGCTTTAAAATTTTTTTATGTCTACGATTGGCTTCGACACCACGTTTTACGCGAGGCATACTCTTCTCCTGTCAAACAACTATATACTTTATGATCTCCGTAGCATACGATCCACTCGAGGGGAATCCGATGCACCCAATATTCTGGTGCCTCTCAAATGACGTTTACGCTTTGTTGTCATTTTGGTGAGGATGTGAGATTTGTGCTGACGCTTGTGCTTATATCCAGCAGAATTTTTTTTAAACCTTTTGGCAGCCCCACTATGTGGTTTCACTTTTGGCATTGTTTATGCTCCATCCTCATAATATCCTCATACAATAATTGAGAGTGAAAGGATTCCATAGTCCCTGTAGACATCAAGCTTTCTACCCTTTTTTTCCACGCGGAGCCAGCACCATTGTCATCTGCCGTCCTTCCATTTTGGGGTGCTGTTCTACCTGAGCTAGACTGGACAGATCTTCTTCGATTCTCCTTACCATGGCCATTCCAAGTTCCTGATGTGCCATCTCTCTTCCGCGAAATCGCAGAGTTACCTTTGCTTTGTCACCGTTTTCCAAAAACCGAGTTACATTGCGCAATTTAATCTGATAGTCGCCTTCGTCAGTCCCTGGGCGAAATTTCATTTCTTTAACTTGGGTCTGTTTTTGTTTTTTTCGTTGCAAAGAAATTTTTTTCTTGATGTCAAAAACGTGCTTCCCATAATCCATTATCTTGCATACTGGAGGGTCAGCATCCGGGGATATCTCAACTAGATCCAGTATTCTGTCGCGTGAAACCTCCAACGCATGTTTAACTGATACTATACCAACTTGACTCCCATCTGAATCCACCAATCTGACCTCTTCAGCAGATATCTCTTCATTAAGGCGAAGTCGTTTACTGTCTTTTTTAATAGATATTACTCCATTGAACCATTGTTAATTCCCCGAGAATGAACCTCCGCAGTCAACATCTCAGATATTTCATCTAACGTCATTATGCCATGATCTAAACCTGCTTGGGATCGCACGGACACCGTCAAAGAATCCTTTTCTTTTTTCCCAACAACCACTAAATAAGGCACTCTTCGCATCGAATGATGCCGGATTTTATAGCCGATCTTCTCGTTTCTCAAGTCCGAAATTGCTCTATAACCCCTATTCCGCAATGAATTTGTAATTTCATAAGCATATTGACGTTGAGAATCGGTAATGTTCATGACAACGACTTGTTCCGGCGCCAACCAAAGTGGAAACACTCCTTCATAATGCTCTGTTAAAATACCGATGAACCTTTCAAAGG
Organism: Porticoccaceae bacterium; assembly: GCA_002720735.1. Classification (GTDB taxonomy): domain Bacteria; phylum Pseudomonadota; class Gammaproteobacteria; order Pseudomonadales; family Porticoccaceae; genus TMED48. Next base: position 2,609 of record PBJN01000055.1, on the reverse strand, counting down.
ATCCGAGTATGGCACGATGTAACATAACAGGTACATGCCTGGATCCATCCTCAGCAACATATTGAGCATCCAGACGTTCGGGCATTGAAAAATCCACTTGGATCGTGCCTAATTGCCAAATCCTTCCTATCACATCTTTCAGAGAAAATTCAATTTTGGGACCGTAAAAAGCTCCCTCACCCGGCAGGGTTTGCCACTGTAGATTTTTGGCATTCAACGCATCAGCCAGCGCTTTTTCAGCACGATCCCATATTTCATCTGAGCCAACTCGATTTTTCGGCCGGGTTGAAAGCCTGTAAAGAATGTCGTTAAACCCAAAATCTGTGTATACATCATGCAAAAAATCGATAAATTTGGACACTTCAACTTGAATTTGCCCGTCTGTACAGAAAATATGCGCATCGTCTTGCGTAAATGATCGCACGCGCATTATTCCATGCAGAGAACCTGACGGTTCATTTCGGTGACATGACCCGAATTCGGCTAATCTTATTGGTAAATCTCGATAACTTTTTAAACCCTGATTAAATACCTGAACATGGCATGGACAATTCATCGGCTTAACCACATAGTTCCTATCATCTGTTGCGAGAACATACATGTCTTCTCCGAATTTATCAGCATGACCAGATTTTTCCCAAAGTGAAAGATCAACTAATTGCGGAGTCTTGATCTCTTCATATCCCTCCTCAAGCTGCTTCGCTCGCATATACTGCTCAATAACTCGATATATCGTCCATCCCCTAGGGTGCCAAAAAATAGAGCCAGGCGCCTCGTCTTGTATGTGGAATAAATCTAGTTTTTTTCCAATTTTTCGGTGATCCCTTTTTTCAGCCTCCTCTAAATTCTGGAGATGCGTTTTTAGTTCTTTTTGTGTGTTCCAAGCCGTTCCATAGATTCTTTGTAACATCTCATTTTCGTGATCTCCACGCCAATAAGCTCCGGCCACTTTTAATAATTTAAAGGCAGTTAATCGCCCAGTGGAGGGCACATGGGGGCCTCGACATAAATCCACAAATGAACCCTGCCTGTACAAACTTATTGACTCATTTGCAGGAATACTTTTGATAATCTCAGCCTTATACTCTTCACCAATATCGAGAAAAAAAACCTCAGCCTCATTTCGACACCATTCTTCCCGAGAAATCTTGTGATCTTGCTTCGCAAGCTCTTTCATAAGCTCTTCAATAGCATTTATATCATCTGGTGAAAAAGCACGTTTATATGCAAAGTCATAATAAAAACCATTATCAATTACCGGACCGATAGTTACCTGTGCTTCCGGAAACAGTTGTTTGACCGCCATAGCCATGAGATGGGCCGTCGAGTGACGGATGATCGCTAATCCTGCTTCAGAGCGTTCCGTTATAATTTCAAGCGTCGAATCTTTGTCAATTCGAAATGCTGAATCGACCTCCACACCATCAACAAGCCCTGCTACGGTGGCCTTCGCAAGTCCCGGACCGATATCATGCGCTACTTCAAAAACCGTAACGCCTTCACTATAGTTTCTGGTAGAAAAATCAGGGAGTGTAACGATCGGCATCTTTTTTCCTCCGGCGGGTTCCGCTCACAAAAAAGCTGCATAATTTGTATCTTTTTCATAAAAAGTGTCTATAGTTTACTATCAAGGAGTGCAGATTCAAGCAATCAATACTGATAAACCGACATAAATATTGCAAAGGTAACACTCACTATTCGGTAGTTTGACTTCTATGAAAATTTACGTTGATGCCGATGCCTGCCCAAAACCAGTAAAAGATATTCTCTACCGAGTGGCAGAACGGACTCAATTACCTGTAATCTTTGTTGCCAATACGGAATTACCCATCCCTCGCACAACCAAGATTAAAATGATACAGGTACCGAAAGGCTTTGACGTTGCAGATAACTATATATTAAATCACATTTCCAAAGGCGACCTCACAATTACAGCCGATATACCGTTAGCCGCAGAGATAATTGACGCTGGCGGCCACGCCCTTAATCCTCGGGGAGAATTGTATACCCCGGAGAATATTAGATCAAAATTAAATATTCGAGATTTCATGGAATCAATCCGAGGATCCGGACTTCATGTAGGAGGACCGCCACCCTTATCGAAACGTGATCGCATGGCATTTGCGAATGCTTTAGATAGATTTATAACAAAACATTATTTGTAATTTAAAGATTATTTATGAGCTCCTCAATCTGAAATGTTGTAAACGGCCAATCTATCTCAATCACGCCGTTAAAAAGAAGAACAGGGATTCGCAATCCATACTTTTTTTTCAAACTGATATCAGAAGAAATATCCCTCTTCGTCATTTTTATATCATGCCGCACGAGAAGGGGTTTCAAAAACTCTTCAGCATGATCACAAAGATGGCAATTTGGGCCAGTGTACAGCACTACCTCAGGCATCGTTCGGACACCACCGTAAGCACCACCTTACATGAAGATCATTTACTATCACACTTTGGATCCTCCCCCTCTAAAGCATGGCTAGCACTCTGGTTGGCAGCTTGCTTTTCAAGCATTGGTAACCAATAATTCGAGCCGAATAATAAAACGGAGATTACATCAACTATTCCTGCTCGACGGATAAGTTTTGGCGAACTCTGAAC
>PBJN01000054.1 GCA_002720735.1 Porticoccaceae bacterium | reverse complement strand
CTTTATGAAATAAGCCTTCTGCAAGGGGAGAGGCAATCATTGCCATAATATTTCGTCCGCCAGAGGACTCGCCAAAAAGAGTGATATTTTCGTTGTCACCACCAAAATTAGCGATATTTTTTTTGACCCATGAAAGTGCTTTAATGATGTCTAGGAGGCCGAAATTAGCAGACGCGTCTAGTGGTATTTCATCAGTATCTCTGAATGCTCTGTGAGAAAAATTACCAAGGTGACCTAATCGATATCCAATGGAAACAAACACCACCTGCTGCATCCCTGCAAATTTGTGGCCACTTAGATGAGTCGCTGATCCCACCACATTACCTCCGCCGTGAATCCATACCATGACAGGCAATTGCTCTTCTGTTTGCGCAGAGTTTACCGCTGCTGATCGAGGTGCCCAGATATTTAAATAAAGACAATCCTCATCGCCCACTACAATACCATCAGAACCATTAACGCCAGANAACCTCGTCCATGGTTGTACGCAAGGTGATTCTGGATAAAGGGCTTCTAATGTCTTCTCCCAATGTGCGGACGGCCTTGGTGCTCTCCAGCGCATCATTCCTGTGGGGGGCTTTGCATAAGGAATTCCAAGCCAAACATGGGTATCTTCAGAGCCATTGAATCCGATCACTGGCCCTGACTCTGTAGCTCTTAGGGTTGCCGGATNGGCCTTTTGAGGAACAAACGCCGGTGGAGTATGATGATGGATATTGTATATTTGACGATCAAAGTTTGCGTAAATCCATACTATNAACATAGTAGAAAATGTCAAAATTAATATAGTCAGGAACCATTTGCTTTTTGCCAATTCGTCTTCGCCTCACATTAGATACAATTTAGTCGACCTTATGAGTTGACTGAATAGCTTGATTTTTAAAAATCTCCTATCTTCATGTTCATTATACTAAAAAATGTCTCCATGCAGCCGAAAATTACCATACATTTTTATTNGATTAAGTGGCATATNGGCGAGATGTTGGCGATTATGTCTTGATATGCCAACTTGATACTGGCTCCACTTCGCCCATCGCAGGGATAATCGCGAATCACAATCAAGAGTAAAACCCATCGCACCATGTGACCTCCTGATGCACTGTCATTGGACAGTAGATATCCGGAACTCTAGGGGCGAACAGAATAATTGCGGCGAGCCCACAAAATTGGTCACGTATAACTTGTCAGGGTTTCCTCCGGTTGGCTGCACTTGGATCATGTGGCTGTTGACCAATGTAAGGTGAGTTTTNTTCTATCGCTTGTTCTGGACTGGATATCTTCGCTTCTGAGGATGGTTATTGATATCAAATGGATACATACCGTTTTCGAAAATTCTCAACATGGCTGAGCCGGTCATTCCACCTGATGTTGTGAATAAGACTAAATTATTTAGTTATAATTTTCTTGGAATTTGCGCCAATTCATAAACCACACACTAAACAATTCAGTAAAATAAAAGCGGATGAGATAGGTTTGAGCTGCTAAAGCTAGAGAGAACTACNTCATCCTCTTCTGGATAAAAAGTGCTNAAGTTNAGGCTTCTCNCAGAGAGCCGGACAGNTGGACCAAGTGTNCTCACTGAACTNGTCACNTTTATAAATTTTATTAACTCCCCCTGAAGGCTGAGTTGTATCTTGAAACTTGGCATNGGTTCAAGCGCTATCGCCCGCTCCCGCCAATCTGGCGGGACAATCTCGTAAGCTGCCAGCCTATCCCGAAGATGAATATCTCGGGGATAATTTGTGTAGAGTGAACGTTGCTCTAATGACATTAAAATTACAGATAGGGTATTTTCGCGATCACTAATATAAGATCCAGCGCCCTCTCGAGAGAATAAGAACTCGGACAGATTTGTGGTTTTTTCAATTATGGAGGTACTCATGATCTGGCCAAACAGACCCACCCAACCACGGTTAACCATTAATATATCATTTATGTCGTCCATCAGTACCGATGGATATGGATCGAGTGCTTTAAGTGATAANGTCATCGATTTTCTNAGCCATTTCATCTCGGGTGCATGTATATCAAATACACTCGTCTGCTTCTCGGATGGGAGAAAACCAGCGGCGATCATCAATTGATTACTATCTCGTTGCCCTAGTGANAATGCGTCTATAAGTTCTGAAACTAGAAATCGACTGGGTTGGCTTCTGCCATTTTCGAGGCGACTGACGTGCCTAGATGAACAGTTAATTCGATCTGCGAGTTGCTCTTGGCTCAATTGAAACAAGTTGCGCCAGAAGAGCAGGAACCTGGCAAACTTGAAAGTATCGTTTTTAAATTTGACATCANACATTTTAATATCGGATTTATTAAGACTGTTCTTTGTGTTTCAGCCCGTCCTTTGAAAATAGATTTTCTAGACATTNCATGTCGTGGATACTTTATACTAAGTTCGGGCACACTTCCAATGCCAAATTTTTGAAAAGGCNCGGCAATAATCAGCCNTGGCCTTTGAGTGTTTTGTATTAGGGACAGACAGAGACATTTTTGATAGGAGGATAAGGATGCCACGGTCCATTAAGAAGTCGGAGATAAAAAATTANAGCGGNTATGTGTGCGAACCNACTGAGTGGTTCGAGGTCACCCAGGAACAGGTGAACATATTTGCCGACTGTACCCTAGACAGACAATTCATCCACATAAATCCAGAGGCGGCGGCAAATACGCCTTTTGGGGGAACTGTTGCACATGGTTTTCTGACACTTTCGATGCTTTCTNACTTTTCTGAAAGTTTTAACCTCGTAATGGAGGGCATCTACATGGGCGTCAACAAGGGTTTCGATAAGGTGAGGTTTGTCGCTCCCGTGCGAGTCGGCAGTAGAATTCGTTGTCATTCCACTATAATAGATATTTCAGAAAAACGGCCCGGCCAATATGACTTCAAAGTTGAGGCGACTGTGGAGATTGAAGGGGGCGAAAAACCAGCCATGGTTGCTGAGTGGTTGACGTGTCAAATGACTAATTAACGGTGATCGTGGAGAGGATGATGGGTATTGGTTTTAGTGACCGTGTAGCTATAATAACTGGCGCCGGTAATGGCCTGGGCCGTTCACATGCACTTGCACTTGCGGAGCGGGGTGCAAAAGTGGTCGTAAACGATTTGGGTGGTGCGCGGGATGGNACGGGTGCATCGCCCGCCGCCGCAGATGNGGTAGTTGAAGAGATTAAAGCAATGGGTGGGGAGGCTTTTTCGCATTCGGCCGATGTTGCAAATTATGAACAAGTACAAGACATGGTGGCTGAAACGCATGCCAAGTGGGGTCGCGTTGATATTNTAATAAACAATGCGGGAATCCTGAGAGATAAGTCATTCAGCAACATGGATTTAGCGGATTTCCGGCTTGTGATAGATGTCCATTTAATGGGTACGGTGAACTGTACCAAAGCAGTGTGGGATATAATGCGGGCACAAAATTATGGTCGTATAGTTGTGACGACCTCTGCCAGTGGAATGTACGGTAATTTCGGCCAGACAAACTATGGAGCAGCGAAGATGGCAGTGCTCGGATTTATGAATACTCTAGTGTTAGAGGGAGGTAAAAATAATATCCATGTAAACGCTTTGGCCCCAACTGCTGGCACGCGTATGACGGAGGATATTTTACCAGCACAGATAATGGGTTTGATGACACAAGAATCAGTTAGTGTTGGAGTCTTGTTGCTATGTGATGAGGACGCTCCAACNAAAACAATCTTGTGTGCGGGCGCCGGAGGTTATGCTACGGCCTCTATGTTCGAGACAGATGGTATATTTTTATCTAAAGCTGATCAAAACCCTGAAAATATTCGCGATCAATGGCAGTCCCTGAACGATATTTCTAAGAATAAGGCACTNCTTTCTGGTGGTAAGCAAACTGAGAAATTTGTGATGAAGGCAATGGCTAATATGCAGTCTTAATTAAATAATTGGCGNATTTTTNNTCAAAACAAATCGATGTATTATAAACTATTAAAAGGAAGCTACTATGAGTGAAGCGGTTATTGTGTCCGCGGCTCGGACACCAATTGGCAGGGCGTACAGAGGTGCGTTTAATAATCTTGAGTCCCCCTCNATGGCGTCGTATGCCATATCTGCAGCGGTTGAAAGAAGCGGGGTCGATCCCGATGAGATAGAGGATTGTATCTTCGGAGCGGCAATGCAACAAGGTACTCAAGGGTTCAATCTTGGTCGCCAGGCTGCGATTGCTGCTGGATTGCCTGTCAGTGTTGCGGGAACGACGGTAGACAGACAGTGCTCCTCAGGACTGATGAGTATAGCCATGGGGGCAAAACATATTGCTTTGGACGGCGCATCAGTGGTAATCGCCGGTGGATGTGAGTCGATTAGCCTGGTTCAGAATGAAAATATGAATACCCACCGTTTAATGGATCCAAAGTCCGTCAAGAACGCGCCCTCAATTCACATGCCGATGCTTGATACGGCGGAGGTNGTNGCTAACCGATACAGTATTTCCCGAGAGGCTCAAGATGAGTACGCAGTNATTTCGCAGGCCCGCACCGCTGCAGCTCAGNAAGAGGGAAAATTTGATGCTGAAATTNTTCCNGTGACGGCCACTAAGTTAGTAACTGATCGAGAGACGGGTGAGATGACGCAGGAGGAGGTAACCTTGACAAAAGATGAGGGAAATCGTCCAGGAACTAACCTTGAGACACTCTCTGGTCTCAAGGTTGTGCGTCCCGGGGGCACGATAACCGGNGGAAATGCCTCGCAACTATCCGATGGGGCGGCTGCTGTTGTTTTAATGGATGGCAATCGGGCAGCAAGATGTAATATTGAACCGATCGGAATTTACAGGGGAATGGCNGTGGCCGGTTGTGAACCAGATGAAATGGGCATTGGGCCTGTTTTTGCTGTCCCTAAATTACTAAAGCGTAACGGTTTATCTATGGATGACATAGGTATTTGGGAATTGAATGAGGCTTTCGCGGTTCAGGTTATATACTGCCGAGATAAATTGGGGATTGATCCAGATCGTCTCAACGTGAATGGTGGTTCCATTTCTATAGGGCACCCCTATGGCATGAGTGGNACTAGAATGACAATGCATGCGCTGATAGAAGCAAAACGTCGCGGTGAACGGTACGTGGTGATTACAATGTGTGTAGGTGGTGGTATGGGTGCGGCGGGGCTTTTTGAGATAGCTTGAATTATATGCTTGAGTCTAGTTTGCACAACTACATTAATAGACNAGAAGTCGCTGTTGTGGAGTGAAATCTGCTTCCATATGGTGTCGGTAGAGTGCCCTGTATTTCAAATTAAGACTACTGCNTTGGTTGATNAACGAAGTTTCTAAAAGTGAGTGATTTCAGTTNGGTAGTGTGCGGGCACTCGGTCAGGGCCCGATCGAAAAATTTGAAGAGCATAGCTGCAATGTTAGATCAGTGATTAATGGGTGAGAGACTGCTAAGGGCCTTCGAAAAGGTTGGTTTCACGACGTGATGAAATCAAATCCGAAGTAAAATAATGAAGCGTAATGCACCGCGGCTGCGCGTATTCGGCTTAGTTAATCTGAGTGGCAGCAGGTCGATATAGATGCTTTTTGGAAATTTTCAAACGATATTCCTGTCGAGGAACGGTTACTCATATTTTTAGTAAATTAGATGTCGGAGTGACATGCGCGTGAAGATTTCTGACTGTTATCGATCGTTTCATAGGTGTGGTCATTTCCTCGGTTTCCAACTCACGTTCGAAAGGAATCGACAAATTTCTTTTTGGTCTGATGGTCGTAATGAATTCTGTGGCAATTAGAATTGCTTGGGTCACTCGGGAGTGTTCACAAAGCTGAGCTCACACTTTGATGTTGTTTAAATATTTTGTGTTACTACTGCGGATTTATTTGAATCGCTCCGATCGCCAGTCGGAAAATTGTTTCAAAGAGAATTGAAAGAGTGATTGAAGTGCTAGGAAGGGATGGATTTACCAGTGTTAATAACACGTTGTACACACATGCAAATGGCTTATCCTTTGCTTATGAGACTTTTGGAGATAGAAAAGATTCTCCATTGATTCTTGTCGCCGGATTGAATAACCAGTTAGTGCGCTGGCCGGTTCCGTTTTGCGAGGCTCTAGTTAATAAAGGTTTTTATGTAATTCGATTCGATAATCGAGACACCGGTCTTAGTGAATGGTTGGACTGCCCGCGCACTCCGAGTTTGGCGCGCCAATTTATCGCAAAGCTCTTTCGTGTATCAATCACCTTACCGTATACGCTTGACGATTTGGCCGAGGATACCGTAGGTATTTTAGACGCTCTTGAGATACCGGCAGCTCACTTGGTGGGTTTTTCGATGGGCGGCATGATATGTCAAATAGCTGCTGGTAAGTATCCCGGTAGGGTGCTGTCATTAACTTCAATGATGTCAAATAGTGGGGCATGGGGTTCAGGTTGGCCTACTTTAAGAGTAGCCCTCCAAATGATAAAGAGGCCTTCAAAAAATAGGTCTGCTTTAGATAATTCTGTAAAGACGTTAAAGATGATTGGCAGTTCAAAATACCCTGTCACCGAAGCTTCCCTTCGCGCAATGATTTTGGCAGAGTCCCAACGTGCGCGAAATCCGCTCGGCTATTTTCGGCAGATGGCCGCCATTAATCTTGCGGCGGACCGTTCTGAGCTTTTAGCGAGTTTAAAGATGCCAGTGTTGGTGATCAGTGGTGAGGATGACCCACTTGCTCAAGTCAGTGGGGGGATAAAAACAGCCTCGCATATTCCCCATGCAAAGTTGCAGATTCTGCCTGGGGTTGGCCATGATCTGCCTAAGCCACTATTCGGTGATTTTGCGCAGATGATTGCTCAAAATGCCACTCAAAGCTGCGCATTAAACATCTAAATTTTTCTTAATTTTTTGAAATTTATTTCTTTTGAGGATTTGATCGAAAAATNCTCGTCCTTTTGATTATTGCACTATAAATTACTTGTGGCGTGTCTACCAATGTGGGATGTAAAACCTGGTATTATCGTCACGTTAATAATCATAATAATAATGAAATTGTGACTAACAAAAATATTGATTTATCTTGATTTACAANTACTCTCATGGTGTATCTCAATTAATCGGGTGATGTGTTAAGAGACATGCGATTGTCGACTTTAATTGAANACTTACTCTTCTTCTGAGGGCTCATTATTTGATGTCCCAATNAAGCTCGGTGTTATTNTACAAACATCTTTNANAAAANCTTCAGGCNGATGATTCTCCATTAATCACTGCCCGTCTCGAATGAANTTTTCTTATAAACAGATTAGACTTGGTGCNTANAAAGGTATTAATATTTCAAAGCTGACTTATACGAACCGAAATATCAGTAACATAATGCTTTACGTCTCTCGTTTTATGAGTGGAGAGATTTATTCAGCTGGACAGCGTTGCTATTCGTTAAGCATTCGACCCTCCCACTAATCGAATTTCTTCTTAATAGCAGGTCATTTTTATGCGAGAGTTCATGTGCCTTGACTGCTCCGCGTTCAGACCCATTAGCATGGATAATGACTATTTTGGTTCCAGCAGTAACGTATAAACCCGCTTCAACAGTGCAACGATCTCCCAAAGGTATTCCCAGTCCGGAATTTGCGCCTAAAAGGCATTGCGAGCCGATTGATATAACCATATTACCCCCACCCGATAGGGTACCCATGATTGAGGCGCCTCCACCGATGTCGGAACCGGCTCCACAAAAAACGCCAGCGGATATCCTGCCTTCCACCATATTAGGTCCTTCAGTGCCAGCATTAAAATTAATGAACCCCTCGTGCATGACTGTTGTACCTTTTCCAAGATATGCTCCTAACCTCACACGCGATGCGTCAGCGATTCGCACACCAGACGGAACAATATAATCAACCATCCTNGGAAATTTATCTATACAGTTTACGGATAAGATCTGGCCTCTAAGTTTAGCCTCCACAGTTTTGTTGGCAAGCTCTTCTACATCAATAGGTCCTGCGCTCGTCCATGCGATATTTTTGAGNATACCGAATATTCCATCTATGTTTGTTTCGTGNGGTCGAACAAGCCTATGCGAGAGAAGTTGAAGTTTGAGATATGCCTGAGGCACGGATATAGGNGCTTCATCGCCGATCAACATNACTGCAACAAGAGGTCGATCTGAGGCNGANAGCATCCTTAGGCTGTCAGCGATCAAAGTNTCTCCGCTGGTTCTTAGNGCGGATTCTAAAGCAATAACCTGATTGTTATTGAGCTCAATGTCTACGGTCCGATCACCAAGCACGGCCATAAGTACCTCACTGATCCCAGGATCGGGATTAAACTGNGGATCAGGAAAAAGAACCTCTAACCATTCGCCTTTTTGGTTTTTACTACCGACCCCTATGCCAAAGCTATAAATTTTATTCATGAATTTTTCTCTTTTTTATTATTGAGCACAAGGTGCTGTGTTCGCACAACAGTGCGGAGTAACTTTCCTCGCTAAAAATACTACTAACGTTTCTTTGTAATCTTGGACAGGGCACTTTATGAGAAGTGGCTGTTCCCTGAAAGAATTTGTTATGTCACCGTCAAAGAATTCCTGTTGCCTTTTCCTGAGCAGCCTGTTCCGTGAATAGACTTGACGGTTTAAAAATTTTTGCCAAACGAAACGTTTCATCCAGATAGTAATAGTCGGATGTTTAATACCAACCTCTTTGAGATAATAAAAATAATGCTTAACGCTGGGTTTGTTGCGCCNTTTCATTATAATTTTTACCGCATCGCAATTGCGAGTTCTGTAGAGTGTCGTCAAGGATATCTCTCTAAACGCTCTTGTGCGTGAAGCATAGCAAAGTTACAGCGGTTAACACCAGAATAAAAGTAGTGAATTGGATACAAGCAACTGTTAGGCCTTGTGGGCCACAAATGCTGACCTNCGTTTTGGATAACAGTATCGACAGATNTCGCATATCATCCCGTCACAGCCTCTCGCTGAGCAAAATTCTCGTCCATAAAATATCATTTGAAGGTGAAGGGAATTCCACGAGTNTTTTGGAAAANATTTTTTAAGATCACTTTCAGCGCCTNNAACAGTTTTTGCCNTGGTTAAGCCCCATCTTTGAGCAAGGCGAAAAATGTGAGTGTCAACAGGAAATGCTGGAATGCCAAATGCTTGAGATACTACAACACTTGCGGTTTTATGACCAACGCCTGGTAATGCNTCTAGTTTGTCTAGTTCTCTNGGCACNTCGCCGTCATAACAACCAACNAAAATATCAGAAAGCTCCAAAATCGCGCGAGATTTTTTTGGGGCTAGGCCACAGGGTCGAATTATTTTATAAATGACCTCTACTGGGATTTTGATCATATCAAAGGCGTTGTTTGCTATACTGAATAGATCAGGAGTAACCTTATTAACTCGAGCATCTGTGCATTGAGCGCTCAGAAGNACTGCTATCAATAGTTGATATGCAGACTTGTGTTTGAGTGGGATCGGGGGCTCGGGATACAAGCTCTGGAGCTTGTTCTTTATGTACAAGGCTCGCTCAGGTCTGCGCACTAGAGTCCCTCAACATAATTTATAATCCGCCCTGCAGCCTCCATGCACTCATCCACCTCAGCAACAAGCGCCATTCTTACCCTATTTGTACCCGGATTTCCTGCGGACGTCGTTCGACCCATATATTGTCCGGGTAAAACAGTCACGTTTTTGCTTTGATATAGCTCCTTGCAGAACTGTATATCGTCAANAGGGGTTTTTGGCCATAAATAAAAGCTAGCTTTTGGCACAAAAAATTCCAAAGCGGGCTTTAGCACTGCAGTTACTTTTGCAAATTTTTCTTTGTATTTTTCCCGATTTGCAGTGACATGAGATTCATCGCTCCAGGCGGCGATTGATGCGGCTTGGGCNGCTGGGGACATTGCGCATCCATGATAAGTCCGATAATGTAAAAATCGCTCGATAAGCACACGATCACCAGAAACACAGCCAGATCTTAGCCCCGGCAAATTAGAACGNTTCGACAAGCTGTGAAAAATAACACATCTTTTAAATTCGCTGTTACCAACTACTTTACATGCATCTAAAAGACCGATTGGCGGTGATTTTTCATCCAAGTAAACTTCTGAGTAGCACTCGTCACTCACGATTATGAAATCATATTTTTCAGCTAAGTGAAGAGCGACACACATTTGATCAATTCCGATACAGGAGCCAGTTGGATTGCCCGGAGTGCAAAAATGTAAAATCTGGCAGCGCTCCCAAACTTTTGTTGGCACCGTAGAGAGATCTGGAAGGAAACGACGCTCCTCATGACAGTCTAAATACCAGAGTTCGGCGCCTGCAAGAATGGCTGCGCCCTCATATATTTGATAAAAAGGGTTGCAGGTAACGACCAGGGGATTATTTTTACGGTCTATACATGCTTGAGTAAAGGAAAAAATCCCTTCCCTTGTCCCATTTACTGGGATGACCTGTGTGTCTGGATCAATCGATTCTGAAGCCAGGTTATATCTATTTTCGAGCCAAGCGGCGGCAGAGCTCCTCAAGAGATTACTGCCTTTTATTGTTGGATAATATCCAAGATCATGACGGGCATCGCTCAGGGCTTGCAGCACNAACTCCGGCGGTTTGTGCCTTGGCTCCCCAACGGACAACTTTATGGGTTTGAATTTTGAATTTGGAGGCACTGGATTCAAAAGCTTTTTGAGACGTTCAAAAGGATATTCTTGTAATTTTAGTAGGGCCGGGTTCAATTTTATTAGCTCAATATGGTCGGGAGGTTAGAAAAGTCACTTAAGTGTTGTCACTTAGTAAACATATTAAAAGTGTTATTGGTTACGGGAATCAAGTTCTTCACAAATTGTTTTCGAAAGCTCTTGACACATATTTTGATCGTTGATTGGTTGATAATTGGAATTGGTCAAATAAAATATATCCTCAACTTGCTCACCTAAAGTGGAGATTTTAGCAGTAAGAAGTCGGAGATTAAAGCGGAAGAATATACTAGCGAGAAGCGCCAACAACCCGGGTCTGTCCGGAGTTAGCACTTCAAGAACGGTAGTATTATTCTCCAGATTACTGCTAAAGATCGCTTTAGTTTTACGTTTAAAACTCTTTAATCTCCTTGGTGTTCTGCGACTGGGTGTAATGGACACCGTTTTAGGGTTACTAATTGCATGAGATAATGACTCGACTATTCTCTCTCTTACTAAGATTTCATTACTGACGGGTTGGCCATCTGAGGTGAGCACATAAAAGACGTCAAAAGCATCTCCATTACCATTCGTGTGAAGTCGAGCGTCTTGAATGTTTAATTCTAGTTTTTCTAGTGTAGCGGCTATGACCGCAAGTATGTTATGAATATCTTTNGAGTATACAAAGATCTGCGTTGCGATCTGTACCTCTATACCGATATTCTTGAGCAGAATAACGTGATTATTGCCTGAGATTGGGGCACCTTTGATTTTAAAGTTTTTGATAATTGCAGTCGTGTACCTCACTATATCTTCGGTAGTTTCACGAAGGAAAAACTCCGAGCCGAGTTCAGCCCAAACACTTTCAGCTGCTGATGAAGAGATTCCAATGTCCCCTAAACGACGAAAGATTTTATGTTTAGCATTTGCTGACCANCGATTTTTATCTATTGGAGTCAGATTTACCCGATTTAAATAACGTTTTGTTGCCGNATACAGTTGCTGCATCAGCGATCCTTTCCACTCAGTCCAAAGATTTGGGTTAGTGGCATTTATATCTCCAACGGTNAAAACATANAAGAAGTCTAAGCGCATAGTATTACCAACAATCGCTGCGAATTTACTAATTACTTTTGGATCNGAGACATCCTCTCGCTGCGATACGGCCGACATCACTAAGTGATTCTCTATCAACCACTTAAGTAATTCTTCTTCTTCGAGCGCAAGATCATGTAGTCTGGCAAATTTTACGACCTCACTTCCTCCCAGCTTCGAATGATCGCTTCCCCTGCCCTTCGCAATGTCATGATATAAAGCGGCTATGATCAAAAGCTCTGGTTTGGATAGATTTTTAAAAATATGCGATGGTATGGGAAAGCGTCCAGCTACCTCCGGCCGAGCTAGACGGCGGATNTTTTCGATTACCTTTAAAGTATGAACATCAACTGGGTATATATGGAACAAATCATGCTGCATTTGGCCAATTATTTTGCCGAATGCTGGGAGNTACCTCCCAAGAATTCCGTAGCGGTTCATCTTATTGAGCTGCACCGATAGCTTAAAGGGAGACTTTAATAACCTCAAAAAAAGGTTTTGATTATGTTTGCTGGATCGAAATTTTTTATCTATAAGGTGCACNGACTGAAGTAGCTGTCTGATCACAGATGCCCTGATTCCCNTAATGTTTTCGTTCTCCCCNAGNATTACGAAAAGTTCNAGCATTGCAGATGGGTGATCTTGAAAGATTGAGTCAGATATCGTNTCGATGAGCTCTCCATTTATGACAAACCGATCATTGAACGATTTAATTTCACGATCTTTATTGTTTCGGTGTATCACTTCATCGAGATACTGACGCAGTACGTCAGTTAAACCCCGAACGGAAAGNACGGTCCGATAGTATTCTTGCATAAACTTTTCAACCCCAAGTTTCCCCTCTCCATCTCTGTAGCCTANTAATGTCGCTANTTTCCGTTGGTGGTCAAAAAGAAGTCGCTCTTCCTGCCGTCCCGCGATAATGTGAAGACCATATCGAACCCGCCANAGAAATTCTTCATCTTGATACAACCTCTGATATTCATCCTCTAGNAAAATTTTCTTTGTTACTAAATCTGAACGATATGCCACGTTGAAGTAATATATCGCTATCCATGTGATTAATTGGATATCTCTTAGTCCACCAGGTGCTTCTTTGACATTGGGTTCCAAGTTGTAGTCAGTGTCACCATGTTTTCGGTATCGNTCACTCTGCTCTTGTAACTTTCCGCGATAAAACTCACGGGATGAGTAAAGTTTTTGAGGTCCTATGCGGTCGAGTAATTGGCTCCGTCTTGATTTAACTCCAACNATTAATCTTGTTTCCAAGAGATTNGTAAGAATAGTGATATCGTCTTTAGCAGCACTTACACATTGGTCTATGGATCTCACACTGTGNCCAATTTNAAGGTTCAGATCCCATAGAAATGCAAGAAATTCTTCTATATTTTTNTTATCTGTNGCNATCGTGTCCTCAGAAGCAAGCAACAACAGATCAATATCTGAGTGAGGATGTAATTCTCCCCTCCCATAACCCCCAACCGCGATTAAACTTATGTCCGACCGCCATTTATATTGGTTCCACACTTTGGTTAAAAGTTTATCCATNAATTGAGATCTCTCGTGTACAAGNTGGTGAGNATACTCTCCGTCANANAACCGCTTGTCGAAAGAATCATTGGCTTCTTTGATATTTTTTTTAAACAGCTCAATCGAACTCATTTTCTTGCAATTAGAAATCAATATGATATTTTTTTAAAAAANTAGATTTGGTGTGAGCAAAGAACGTGTTGAGTATTTAAAGTGATTCATCATTACGCGCTGTTAAAACCTCACACCCTGAACTAGTTACCAAGATTGTATGTTCCCATTGCGAGGATAGCCNACCATCACTTGTTTCTACCGTCCATCCATCGCGCTTTAGCTTTGTTGTATGACGACCCGCATTGAGCATAGGCTCAATCGTNAACATCATCCCTTCCTCAAGANTAAGNCCAGTGTTGGGAGATCCATAATGAAGAACCTGGGGCTCCTCATGAAATACNTTTCCGATGCCATGTCCGCAATATTCTCGGACAATCGAGTAGTGATTATTTTCAGCNTGTGCTTGAATGACATGACCAAGGTCACCCAGTCTTGTTCCAGGCGCCACTAAATCTATCGCTTTGTATAAACACTCCTGTGATACCTGTACTANACGTTCTGCAAAACTTGCAACCTCTCCGACCAAAAACATGCGACTGGTATCCCCATGCCAGCCATCTTTTAGCACTGTTACATCAATATTTATTATATCTCCACTTCGCAAGATTTTTTTTTCAGAGGGTATACCATGACAAACTACTTGATTAACAGAGGTGCATATAGATTTCGGGAAACCCCGATATCCCAGGCATGCCGATGTTGCATTCTGATTGTGCACTATGTGCTCATGACAGATCTGATTCAGCGTATCCGTAGACGTCCCGGGAAGTACATATTTTTCNACTATCTCCAANACCTCTGCAGCAAGTCTGCATGCGATACGCATCTTTTTAACATCATCCTCTGATTTAATAGTTGCCGCCATGATATCCTCTGTGTATCACGTGATTTAANAGAGATTGTAACTCTTCATCCATCATCGCGTGTTATTTTTTCCTAAATATTTTCGACAAAGCACCAGCGTTTGAATTCATCGTATCTTTTGAGGACCTCAGAGCGGTGTATCATTAATTTCTTCTTTCACTATTTGCTATGTTTATGATATAAAACGGCCCCATTGTAGTAACCATAAAATAAAGTTTGGTAACGTTAAATACGAACGCTTGTCGACACAACAGCCAGGGTGCTCTTACTTGGGTTGCTATTGAACCTAAAACTAGAGTTAACTGTTGGGACAAGCGGAAGGCTAACCCGAAATAAGGAACTACTCATGTCAACAGTAAGCATGAAGGATATGTTGCAAGCAGGCGTCCACTTTGGGCACCAAACAAGATTTTGGAATCCGAAAATGAGTAAGTACATTTTTGGATCTCGAAACAAAGTCCACGTAATTAATTTAGAACATACGGTTCCCGCGTTTAACGAAGCGCTCGATATAGTCGAGAAAGCAGTTTCTCGCGGTAACGAAATTCTGTTTGTTGGAACCAAAAGAGCTGCTCAAAAAATTGTAAAAGAGCAGGCGGAGCGCTGTTCTATGCCATTTGTATCGCATCGCTGGCTTGGAGGTATGTTGACTAATTACAAGACAATTCGTGCCTCGATCCGTCGCTATCGCGATATAGAGGCGCAGGAGAAAGACGGGACTTTTGATAAACTTACGAAAAAAGAAGTGCTTCTGCGAGCAAGGATGAAAGAGAAGTTAGAAAATTCCATCGGCGGCATAAAAGATATGAATGGGCTACCGGATATGTTGTTCGTTGTGGATGTTGATCACGAGAGAATAGCTATTAAGGAGGCTAATAAGCTTGGAATCCCTGTGATAGGGATTGTTGACACTAATAGTGACCCCGACGGAGTTGATTACATAATTCCGGGAAATGACGACTCCATAAGGGCAATTAAACTATACTCAGCTTCAATCGCTGATTCAGTATTGGCTGGAAAAGAAAAGTCTGCACAAGCTGTAACTATAGATGATTTTATAGAGATATCTGAACAAGAGGCAAAGGATATGGATATATTTGAGGAAGACAAATCCTCGAAAAATACTGAATCAGAAATTGGTTCAAATAGCGAAGGTTCGATCTGACAATGTTTATTTTATTCAAAGGGGCATTTGCCCCTTTTTTTAACTTTTTGTGGGGAGGTGCTTGATGACAAGATTAGTTACACCACTTCTCGTGAAAGATTTGCGAGAGCGGACGGGACTGGGAATGATGGAGTGCAAACGTGCGCTGGTGACGTGCAGTGGTGACATTGATGAAGCAATTGCAATGTTACGAAAGTCGAGTGGTCTTAAAGCCGCAAAAAAATCTACGCGAACAGCCGCAGATGGTTCAATCGGAGTTGCCAGTTCAGACGACTACGGCGTGATTGTGGAGGTAAATAGTGAAACCGACTTTGCTGCTCGTGACGATAATTTTCAAGGATTTGTTAAAGATGTTCTTGAAGCCGCGTTCGATACTCAAGAAACGGAACTGGTTGCGCTCCGAGCTAACAATCGTTTAGAGGAGAAACGGAATGCTTTGATACAGAAGATTGGTGAAAATATTCTTCTAAGACGATTCAAGTCACTCAAAGCCCCCGTGGTCGGCTCCTATTTGCACAGCAATCGTCGTATCGGAGTCGTAGTAGGATTAACTGGCGGTAGCTCTGAACTTGCGCGACAAGTAGCGATGCATGTTGCTGCTGTCAACCCCGCCGTTGTGAGATCGGAGGATATGCTTGAATCTGTTCTCGCAGCTGAAAAAGAAATTTATTTAGCTCAGGCGCGAGACAGTGGTAAGCCTGAGGAAATTATTCAAAAGATGGTTGCTGGCAGAGTCGCAAAATTTTTGAAAGAGAGCAGTCTCATTGACCAGCCCTTCGTGAAAGATCCAGATAAAACGATTGGACAGTTGGTTGCGGAGGCGAATGCAGATGTTACAACTTTTATCCGCTTTGAAGTTGGTGAGGGGATTATCAAAGAAGAGGTTGATTTCGCGACAGAAGTTGCCGCGCAGATCGAGAAAATAGGCTGATTGAAAAAGAGTAATGAATGTGCAAAAGCTCAAGAGTGGCAAAAGCTATCAAAGAATATTATTAAAAGTCAGTGGCGAGGCTTTGATGGGGTCAGAGGGGTTCGGTATTGATCCTAAGATTTTGGATACAATGGCGCTTGAAATAGGACAGCTCGTGGGAATAGGCATCCAAGTTGGGCTTGTGATAGGTGGGGGCAATCTATTTAGAGGGGCTGCTTTGAGTGCTGCTGGTATGGAGAGGGTCACGGGCGATCATATGGGCATGTTGGCGACTGTAATGAACGCTCTCGCGATGCGAGACGCGCTGGAGCGGACTAATATTGCCTCTCATGTTATGTCTTCCATTCAAATGAGCGGCGTGGTAGAGCATTACGATAGACGCCGCGCAATAAGGTACATAAAAGATGGAGACGTTGTCATGTTTGCAGCAGGCACTGGAAACCCTTTTTTCACTACCGATTCGGCTGCCTGCTTAAGAGGGATTGAGATCGGGGCAGATGTGGTTTTAAAAGCGACTCGCGTGGATGGAGTTTATTCTGCGGATCCGCTTTTGGATAGTCAGGCCATACTCTATGATAGGCTGACATACGACGAAGTGCTTGACAAAAAGCTTGGAGTTATGGATCTTACAGCAATATGCATGTGTCGGGAACACGGAATGCCTTTGCGTGTTTTTCGTATGGGGAAGCCTGGCGCAATACTTAATTTAGTTATGGGTGGAAATGTTGGAACTCTTATTGAAGAGGGTTAAATCGTTGTGATTAAAACTTTGGAGGAAGAGGCATCAAGTCGTATGCAGAAAGCATTAGATGCTNTGGTGACGTCATTTAGCAGAATACGCACTGGTCGCGCTCATCCAAAATTGCTGGATGGTATTACTGTTAGCTATTACGGCATTGANACACCCCTCTCTCAAGCATCATCAATAGCAGTTGAGGATGCCAGAACTCTAACGGTTACCCCTTGGGATCGCAGTTTGGTGTCTGACATTGAGAAAGCGATTATGCGTTCTAATCTAGGACTCAATCCAACATCGTCNGGAATAGTTATAAGAGTTCCNTTGCCTGCTTTGACTGAGGAAACTCGAAAAATCTACACTAAGCAGGCGAAATCCGAAGCAGAGCAAAGCAGAATTTCNATTAGNAACATTCGACGAGATATTATTACAAAATTTAAAACCCTACAAAAAGCTTCTGAAATNACTGAAGATGACGAAAGGAAAGGGCAAGATGAAGTTCAAAAAATCACTGATTTGTACATTTCAAAAGTTGAACAATTATTAGTTTCCAAAGAAAGAGATTTGATGGAAATATAGAGNCNCAAAGGTTTTAATTTATGAAGTTAAATCAGTCGCAGGTATCTCAGCACCCACTGCGTCATTTAGCAATAATAATGGATGGTAATAATCGCTGGGCCAGCGTTAATGGGCTTAATTCGCTNGAGGGACATACNGCTGGGGTGGAGCGCATACGTGACATNTTGAGAGCTTCAAAAAAACAGGGTATAGAGATAGTTAGTCTNTTTGCATTTTCGAGTGAGAATTGGTTCAGGCCAAATCACGAGGTTTCGGGATTAATGTCACTTTTCTCCAATTACTTAAAAAAAGAAGCACCGCTGTTACGGGAGGATGGCGTTAGACTCACGGTAGTGGGAAATCGGTCAAATTTCGATAGTAATTTGTGTGATTTAATTGCTGAAGCAGAAAAGATCACACAAAATGGCACATTACGGTTGATCCTTTGCGTTGATTATGGAGGNCGGTGGGATATCACAGAAGCAGCNCGGCTTGTNGCAAATCAAGTAAACGAGGGCAGATTACGTGTCGAGGACATCACAGAATCAACCATTGCAAGCAATCTGCAAATGAACGAAATTTCTGATCCTGACTTATGTATCCGAACCGGGGGTGAGGAGAGGATAAGTAACTTCCTGCTTTGGCAGTTAGCTTACACAGAATTTTTAGTGAGTGATCAATATTGGCCAGACTTCGGAGAGGATGAGTTAGACCAAGCCATAGCGGAATATTATTCGCGAAAACGTCGNTTNGGTAGGCGGAAGGCTAAGAAGGTTACAGAGAGGCTAGTTGAGTCATTTTATGCTAAGACATAGAGTGTCAACNGCAGTCTTGCTGGTCGCGCTGCTTTTCATAAGTCTGTATTATTTGTCTTACAAATCTTTTGCTGTCATTCTTGTTCCGCTCATAATGGCAGCCGGACGGGAATGGATAAGGCTAACTGGTATTAACTCNCCTATCATGGTCACACTATTTTTGGTGCTTCAGTTTTTAGGAATATCGGTCACAGGGGCAATGGTGAATTTTTTTGGTGACATCAATATTGTTACTGGACAAAAAATTNTGCTGATCAGCATGTTATTTTGGTTCTTTAATGTTCTGACTTTAAACGGTTATCCAAACTCATCTACTGTATTGTCATATGGTTATGTCTGGACTGTTATTGGATTGCTCCTCCTCTGTTTTTCCTGGCTAGCTGTGCTTTGTATTGTATCTTTACCTAGTGGAAAAGAGTTATTTTTATTGGGTTTAGGAATGGTGGTTTTTGCGGATGTAGGCGGTTACTTTGGTGGTAAATATTTTGGTAATATAAAGTTGGCACCTATTATTAGCCCNGGCAAAACAAGAGAGGGCGTGATTTGCGCGCTGTTGGCCCAACTACCACTATTTTTTTTGTTTTCTTTTTTTGGNCAAACATCGATTGGTATTGTGTATTATTTTTTTCTTGCTTTGTGCGCNGTATTGCTGTCTGTTTTGGGAGATCTGTTTGTAAGTATGTTAAAGCGNAATACTGGGTTCAAGGATAGTGGACGGTTATTACCGGGGCACGGTGGTATTCTCGATCGTGTTGATGGACTAATCGTTGTGTTACCATTCTATTCCATTTGCTTCTTAATGCGCCCAATATAAATGTTGCAAAGTGTTGCTGTTTTAGGTTCCNCGGGNAGTATCGGCGCCAGTACCCTTGATGTTATAGGTAGGAATANAAGNAAATTCAAGCTNGCGGTCCTTTGTTGCGACTCAAACTATAAGCTNTTGGCACAACAATGCAGCGTGTNCCAGCCACTTTTCGCGGTGGTTACTCATAAAGAGACTGCACAAAAACTTTCTGATNTGTTNAAGCATCTTCAGTGTTCAACAGAGGTNGTTTTCGGACTGGAACAATTGTGTNCAATTCTGAGAGACCCNAGCATAGATATCGTTGTGGCNGCGATAGTTGGTGGTGCTGGGCTACGCCCAACTTTAACAGCAATTCAGTCGGGAAAAAAAGTTTTGCTTGCCAACAAGGAGTCGCTAGTTATGGCCGGTCCGGTTATGATGAGTGCTGCTACAAAAAGCAATGCAACTATTCTACCGATCGATAGCGAACACAATGCAATCTTTCAGTGTCTCCCGCTTGATTATTCCAAAAAAACGGGGTGTATGGGGATTCTTAAACTATCCCTATCGGCATCGGGAGGGCCCTTTCGAGGATGGAATTTGCATGAAATGCAAACCGTCTCACCATCNCAGGCTTGTGCACACCCAANTTGGAAAATGGGTAAAAAAGTGTCGGTGGACTCTGCAACCCTGATGAATAAGGGATTGGAGGTAATTGAGGCAAGTTTTTTATTTGACTTGCCTACTGATTGTATTGACGTTGTGCTTCATCCTCAAAGTATCTTACATTCGTCTGTGCATTTCGCCGATGGCTCAGTGNTAGCTCAACTCGGCAATCCAGATATGCGCATTCCGATAGCTCATGCCTTGGGGTGGCCTGAGCGGATAGAATCTGGAGTGGAGGTGTTGGATATGAGAACAATAGGCAAGCTGGAGTTTTCTCAGCCAGACGAATATAATTTCCCTTGTTTGCGTTTGGCTTACGAGGCGTCAAGAATCGGTGGAGATGCTCCGGCTGTACTCAATGCGGCCAACGAGGTNGCGGTGGCTGCTTTCCTTGATTTGCGCATTAGTTTTACTCAAATTCCAGAAATTGTTGAATATCTCATGAACACATATAATTTTTCAAATCTACAGTCTTTAGAGGCCGTTGAGGGTACGGATATAAAAGTTCGTTACTTGNGCGAGGCTCGTGTNCGTAAAATCGAGAGTTAATATGCAAATTTTAGAAACTCTTTTATACACCTTNATTGCACTTGGCATGTTGGTAACGATTCATGAATTCGGACATTTTTGGGTAGCTCGTCGCTGTGGGGTAAAGGTAGAACGATTTTCCATCGGTTTTGGATCGGCTTTGTGCACATGGCACGATCGTTTCGGTACCGAATTTGTCATAGCTGCGTTACCACTGGGTGGTTATGTAAAGATGCTTGATAACCAAGACTCTGAGGTTAGATGTGAGGACAAACTCCATACTTTTAGCGGTCAAGGCGTATGGAGTCGCATAGCAATCGTGAGTGCAGGACCTCTTGCAAATTTACTTTTAGCAACCATGCTTTTTTGGATATTATACCTCGCAGGTGAGGTAGGAGTAGAGCCAGTAATTGGAGACATAACGCCGAAATCCCCAGCGCAGGTGGCGGGATTCGAGTCTGGAATGAAAATAGTTAAGGTCGAAGGAGAAGATACTCCNAGCTGGAATAGTGTCTCAAAAGAGCTTTTTAAGTTTATAGGNAAATCAGGTGACATTAATATAACTGTAAAGCTGCCAGACTCAAGTGTTACGACTGACTTAACTATAAATGTTGATAAATGGTTACGAGATTCTGTTGAACCAGTTCCACTGCGTGCAC
Source organism: Porticoccaceae bacterium (assembly GCA_002720735.1). GTDB lineage: Bacteria > Pseudomonadota > Gammaproteobacteria > Pseudomonadales > Porticoccaceae > TMED48. The sequence continues at coordinate 15,954 of PBJN01000054.1, read as the reverse complement.
TTGGGATATCTCCCGACTACGAGTTTCAGGCGTTAAACCTAGCAGAAGTCGCCGAAGATGGTGCAGCTGATCGAGCTGGCTTAATCATGGGCGATGAGATATTAATGGTCAATGATAAGCCGGTAACTGGCGTTGATTATTTNGTCAATGTAGTAGCTAGTAATCCTCAAAGAGAGATCAATCTCAAAATTCTCCGAGGAGACTNAACGAAANTTATTACTGTGGTTCCTGATGTTATTGATCGAGATGGAGTCCGAGTGGGCCAGATAGGAGTTCATCTAGCTCCAAGAGGTAAGTATCCAGATGAGTACGTTTTTCGTCACGTGCATACTCCGTGGAGNGCTCTNTGGCGAAGTTTTGAAGAGACGTCAAATTACAGTATTTTTATCTTAAATTCTTTGGGAAAGCTACTGATTGGGGAGTTATCAACAAAGAATTTAAGTGGTCCCATCACTATTGCAAAAGTTGCCGGTGAGTCTGGGCGAGCCGGAATCGACAATTTTGTCCGTTTTGTGGCGATTCTAAGTATAATGTTAGGGGTNATGAATTTACTACCAATTCCAGTTTTGGATGGTGGACACTTGATGTATTTTGTTGTTGAAATTGTNAAGGGATCTCCCGTTTCGGAATCAGTTCAANTCGCAAGTTATAAAATAGGATTAGCAATACTAGTGACTTTAATGCTATGGGCAACATTCAATGATTTAAGCAGNGTCTTATTATGACGATGTCGCTTATNTTTCAAGGGTGTTAGTTTGTTGATAAAATCCTTTAAGCTNAGTTATGTCAACATCCTTATTGTATATTTGGGTTGCTTCTCTTTTTCCGCATTTTCGGAGTCTTTCACTGTTGATGATATTCGCATAGAAGGTTTGCAAAGGGTTTCTGCAGGCTCTGTTTTTGCGGNACTTCCACTTGAGGTCGGGGATTTGGCAGAGGAAAAAACAATAGGGAATTGTATAAGAGCGTTGTTTCGTACTGGATATTTCTCAGATATTGTGATGGCTCGAGAGGAAGGTGTGTTGGTGATCGGAGTGAAAGAACGACCAGCTGTTTCAGCAATTAATTTGGACGGCAACAAAGCAATAGAAAGTGAACAGCTNNTAACCGCGCTTCGGGATAATGGCCTCGCCGAGGGTCAGATATTTCGTCAGGTAATCTTAGAAGGGATGACACAGGAATTACAAAGACAATACGTAGCTCAAGGTCGCTATGGGGCGACGGTGAAAACTGAGGTGAAAGAGTTACCTCGNAATAGAATAATCATAAACATAAATATAGATGAAGGAGAAGTATCTAAAATTCGACATATTAATTTTATAGGGAATGAGATTTTTTCAGATGATGAACTTCTAGAGCAATTTGAGCAGCGTAAAACTGGATGGTTATCATGGATTACAAGTGACGATAAATATTCTCGAGAAAAATTATCGGGCGATTTAGAGATGTTAGAATCATGGTACTTGGATCGGGGATATTTGCAATTTGAGATNNAAAGTACNCAGGTCTCCATNAGCCCAAACAAAGANTCTGTCTNTATAACAATCAATATAANTGAGGGGGAACCATTCANCATTGATTCAGTCGTGCTTGCAGGTGAATTAAAAATCCCCGAGGAACAAATTCGACAGCTTATTGTTCTGCGAAAGGGCATGATTTTTTCTCAAGCGCTGATGACAACCTCCAGTGAATACGTAACGAAGCTCCTTGGTAACCAAGGCTACTCTTTTGCGGAGGTAACGGGTTATCCAGAGATAAATGCAGAAGAGAAAACTGCTACTATTACCTTTTTTGTAAAGCCAGGTAAACGTGCATATGTTAGACGTATCGAATTTCGAGGTAATACCAAAACAGCACACACGGTTTTAAGAAGAGAAATGCGCCAAATGGAGGGAGGCTCAGCGAATAACGCGTTGATCGAGTTATCTAAAGTTCGTCTAGAACGTCTCGGGTATTTTAAAGAGGTTGGAGTTGAGAACATACCCGTGGCTGGAACCGACGATCAAATTGATGTGATCTACACTGTCGAAGAGCAACCCTCTGGTTCGGTTGGCGCGAGCCTGGGGTTCGCGCAAGGGACTGGATTAATTCTGGGGGCTAATTTAAATGAAAATAATTTTCTTGGGACCGGTAAACAAGTTGGGGTTGGTGTAAATAGAAGTCGTTACCAGACCTCGCTGAGTTTTAACTACAACGAACCTTATTTCACTGTTGACGGAGTGGGTGTGGGTTATTCTTTGTTTGGTCGAGAGACTAATTACGATGAAATAAATATAGCGAGTTTCTCCACTAACAGTTTTGGAGCAAATGTCAATTGGAGTTACCCAGTTTCGGAGATTGAGCGTATCGGCTTCGGTTTTGGATATGAAAATTTGGCGATAAAGACGGGTAGTTATGCATCGACCGAAATCCAGAATTTTGTAGATGATAACGGAACTGACTTTGATACGGTAAATTTCAATGTAAATTGGGTTCGATCAACATTGAACCGCGGCGTTTTTGCTACAAGGGGCTCATCTCAAAGGGTTGGCGTGGATGCGTCAGCTCCCGGTTCCGGTCTTGAATATTATAAGTTTACTTATGCTGGTCAGTATTTGAGAGGCTTGACAAGATCCCTTACGCTGAAAATCAGAGCGGATTTAGGTTATGCGGACTCCTATGGTGGAACCACGCAATTGCCATTTTTTAAAAATTTTTATGGTGGCGGCTTTGGATCAGTTCGGGGGTTTAAGCGCAATACGCTTGGTCCACAAGATAATCCTAGTGAAATGAGTATTTACTATGACGATCCGGATCCCATAGGAGGAAATGTTCAGGTGGAATTCGGAGCTGAAATAATCTTTCCTTTACCGTTTATCAAGGACCAACGATCTGTTCAGCCGTCATTGTTTTTTGATGTTGGAAATATTTTCAATTCTAAGTGCGCGGTTTATGACGATGGAAGTGTGCAAAAAAATTGCTTTAAACCCTCTCTTGATGAGCTACGTTATTCCATCGGTGTTGGTGCGACATGGCTAAGTGGATTTGGTCCAATCACTTTCAGCATCGCCAAACCTTTCAATAAGAGCATTTATGATGAAACCGAAGTTTTCCAATTTTCTCTTGGAAATCAATTTTAATATAAGTTAGGAGAAGTAATGTGCGAAATTTAAAGGCTGTTTGTCAGTTGTTGGCGGTTACTATATTAAGCTTTTCAAATTCAATCTTCGCTGAGGAAAAGATCGCAGTGTTTGATGCCTCCACTGCTATTATGGCATCTAATCCGGCGCAAGCGCGAATTAAAAGCGCACTTGAGAGATCCGATATTGTGGCCTTAAAAGCTAAGATTGAGGGGTTGGCTGCTGATCTCCAGGGGTTGGAGAAGGAAGCGGAATCAAAACGTCTTACATGGTCTAAAGAAGAAATAGCTGAGCATAACAAGAAGAGGGAATATGCCCGCGCAGACTATGAATTAGCGGGTCGTAAGTATCAAGCTGAGACGCAACAAATTCAACAATCCATAGTTCAGGAATTTCAACCGAAGACTGAAGCCGCTTTAAAGCTAGTTATTGAATCTGAGGATATCACTTTAGTTCTTAGAAGAGAGGTTGTTATCCATTTTTCCCCAAAGCTTGACATTACTGCTAAAGTAGTGGATCTCATGAATAAGGTCGCGCCTGTCAAAGATTCTTCTGCTCCTTAGGAAAATTTTTATGCCGTTTAATTATCGGCTGAAAGATATCGCCGAATTCTTGGAGTTGGAACTAATTGGTTCTGAAGATTCGGTGATTCACTCGATAAGTGGAATTGATAAAGCCGTTTCTGGCGATATTTCATTTTTGGCAAATCAAAGGTACGCTCCGCTTTTGGCTGTGTGTAAAGCCACAGCTATGATTTTGCGACCAGCGGACTCTCATCAATTCAAGGGGGCATGCCTTTTAAGTAGTGATCCATATCTTAGCTATGCGAAATTGTCTGGATGGTTTTCGGAAGCACCAAAAAAGTTGGGGATCATACACCCTACTGCGGTGATCGCAAGTAATGCACATGTCGCTTCAGGATGTTCTATCGGGGCGAACTCAGTTATTGGTGCTCAGGTAATTCTCGGGAGCAATTGCTACATTGGCGCGAACACATGTGTTGGAGAGAGATCCTCATTAGGAAGCGATTGTTATCTTGCAGACAATGTCACTCTTTATCATGATGTGAAGTTGGGATGTAATGTGACAGTGCACAGTGGTGCTGTGATCGGTGCTGATGGTTTTGGTTTCGCTCCTGATGGAGCGGGCGGATGGGAAAAGATTCATCAGAATGGAGGAGTTATTATTGGGGACAAAGTTGAGATAGGTGCGAATAGCACCATTGATAGAGGAGCGCTCAATGATACGGTATTAGGTAACGGAGTTATTATTGATGATCATGTGCATATTGCCCACAATGCAGCTATTGGAGATAACGTTGCCATGGCGGCTTATGCGGCAGTGGCGGGGAGCACTGTCATAGGCGAAAATTGTGTGTTTGGCGGTAACTCGGCTGTTCTGGGGCACCTAAAGATTGCCGACAACGTTCACTTGACCGCTCGCACCACCGTTACTAAATCCATAAAAGAGTCTGGTTCTTATTCTTCTGCGGGTTTTCCATTGATGGAATCATTTAAATGGCGGAGATGTTCTGTTAACTTTGGTAAATTAGAAAAAATTCATCATCGATTACAAAAGGTTGAATTAGATCAAGAATAATAGTGTTCAGTAAGGATTTGTATTTTTCCAAATTTAGGTTAAATAATTGAAAAGGCTTATATGGATATTAATGAAATAATGGCTCTTTTGCCGCATCGCTATCCTATGCTGCTGGTCGATAGGGTGTTAGATGTTACCAAGAATGAACGCATCAGTGGCTATAAAAATGTTTCAATCAATGAAAATATTTTTAATGGCCATTTCCCTGGAACACCTATTCTTCCTGGAGTGATTATTTTAGAGGCAATGGCGCAAATATCCGGAGTACTCGGTTTTTTTAGCTCCGGCCAAAAAGTGGATGATGGAATGCTTTATCTTTTTGCAGGGGTCGATAAAGTTCGATTTAAACATCCAGTAGTTCCGGGAGATCAACTATTATTGAGTTCAGAGGTTATTTCTGTAAAACGTAATATTTGGCGCTTTAGCACGACCGCTAAAGTTGATGACAAGTTGGCAAGTGAAGCTGTGTTGCTGTGTGCTTATAGATATCGAGATAATATAGAGTGATTGATTCTACGGCAATTATCGACCCGTCAGCATCGATTGGAAAAAATGTAAACATTGGACCATGGAGCCTTATCGGACCCGATGTGAGGGTAGGTGAGGGGTGCGTCATTGGCCCGCACGTCGTTATCAAAGGCCCCACAATTATCGGTCGAGGCAACACCATTTTTCAGTTCTCTTCTATCGGGGAGGATACTCCAGATTTAAAGTATGGCGGTGAGCCCACGCGTTTACTGATAGGTGAAAACAACGTTATACGCGAGGGCGTGACGATTCATCGAGGTACNATCCAGGATTGTGGGGAGACTGTTATTGGTAATAATAATTTATTAATGGCGTATTCCCATGTGGGACATGACTGTGTAATTGGTGACAATGCTATTTTAGTCAATAACGCGAGTTTGGCTGGTCACGTGTTGGTGGGAAACTGGGCAATCCTNTCAGGTTATGTGTTGGTGCACCAGCGAGTAAATATTGGAGCACACTGTTTTATTGGTCCCGGCGCATTCATTTATCATGATGTCCCTGCTTTTGTAACTGCATTTGGAAGTCCTGCGGAGCCGCGCACAATAAACCGTGAAGGATTGAAGCGGAGAGGATTTTCGCCTTCACAGATCGCGTTAGCTAATAGGGCCTATAAAATACTATACCGCCGAGGTTTGCTTGTTGGAGAGGCAATTGAAGANCTAAGCAACTTATCAGATGATAANATTATCACTGAATTCATTNATTCAATTCGCAACTCGACCAGGGGTATTATTCGATAATCCATGCAGGAACTCTTTTTTGCAATTGTAGCCGGCGANGCCTCTGGCGATCTATTGGGTGCTGATCTGGTTCGGTCTCTCAAGCGTGTGTATCCGAATGCTAAATTTGAGGGTATTGGAGGTCCTTTGATGCAAGCTGAAGGATTTGTGTCGCATTACAATATAGAGCGACTCTCAATAATGGGCTTTTGGGATCCCTTTAANCGNCTCGGAGAATTGCTTTCAATACGTCGGAACATTGTAAAACGTTATAAGANTCGCAAACCTCTGGCATATATTGGGATCGATGCCCCAGATTTTAATTTAAATATAGAATGTGAACTTCGCCGCTGTGATGTTAAAACAGTACACTACGTCAGCCCTTCTGTTTGGGCATGGAGACAAGGAAGANTCTCTAAGATAAAGANAGGGGCTGACCTCATGTTGACTTTATTCCCATTCGANAGTGAATTTTATAGACAGCATGGTATGAAAGAGCGATATGTTGGGCATCCCATTGCATCAAAATTCCCAAGATTTCCAAATATGGGCCAGGCACGGTCAATTCTTGGTTTATCANCAGAAATTCCAGTGCTCACTTTGATGCCGGGAAGTAGAGAAACNGAAGTTGAGTTGATGGCAGAACTATTTTTTGACGTTGCGGCAAATGTTTTCTCCGAAAAACAAGACCTGGTTGTGCTAGTNCCCGCCTCAAATCAGTGTAGGTATGAACAATTAAGCGGANTACTAAGTCGAAGATCACAACCGTATATAAAAATTATACTTTTGGGAGCGAGAGAGGCTATGGAGGCATCTAACGTAATATTACTNACTTCTGGCACTTCTTCCCTTGAGGCAATGCTTTTAAAAAAACCGATGGTGGTGAGTTATCGTTTGGGTATGTTGACCTTCGCGATATTGTCGCTATTNGTAAAAACTCCCTTCATAGCACTACCCAATTTACTCTCAAACAAATTGTTAGTTCCAGAATTTATTCAGGACGCTGCAACTTCTGAAAATTTGACTGCGGCAGTTTTAGAACTATTCAATTATCCTCCTGAGAGAAATCTCGAGGACGAATTTCTTGCCTTGCATGACTCTCTAAGACTGGATTCTGGCATGCTGGCTGCGGCGGCTATTGAAGAGCTAATTCAATGACAAAAGTATGGTTACCTCCTAAAGATTGTAAATATCTGGCAGGAGTGGATGAAGTTGGGAGGGGTGCTTTGGCTGGTCCCGTAGTTGCAGTGGCAGTTATNCTTCCTAAAGNTGAAAAAATAAAGGGTTTAGCGGATTCAAAGCAGTTGAGGGAGTCTCGCAGACTCTCTTTATATTCTNAAATAATCGATCGCGCGATATGCTTCAGCGTTGGTCGTTCGGAATCGGATGAAATTGATGATGTAAACATTTTACAGGCGACTTTGAATGCAATGACGCGAGCTGTCAATAATTTGANAGTCCAACCGGATTACGTAGCTGTAGATGGAAATGTTCTACCAAAATGGTCTTATTTGAGTGAGTTTATAATCGGTGGAGATGGATTTGTGGACTCAATCAGTGCNGCATCAATTCTAGCTAAAGTTATCCGTGATAAAGAAATGATCGAAAATGATAAACAACATCCTGGATATGATTTTTCCTCTAATAAGGGGTATGGAACTGAGANGCACCTTAGCTCANTGAAAGATATNGGCCCNAGCCCTATTCATAGATTTTCATTCGCCCCACTGATTAATCGGTAGTTTCCAAGCAANAGTANCAGCTAGGTTTTTCATATTCCGAGAGACAAATTTGAGCTTGAAACATATTTAGAATTCNNATGAATCAATCTGGAAAATTATTTATGGATTTAGGAGTGACTTTTGGTTAATTTGCCACTCCTGAAACACTGTTTTTGAGCAATTTTATGACAGGATCGTTCGTTCACCTGAGGTTGCGTACCGAGTATTCTTTAGAGGATAGTCTNGTNCGAATAAAACCACTTATTAAAAATGTGGTCCAGCAAAACATGCCTGCTGTAGCGGTCACTGATTTTACTAATTTNTTTGCATTAGTAAAATTTTATAAAGAGGCTGAAGCGGCCGGTGTCAAAGCAATTTTGGGTGCAGATCTGAGAGTAATTAATNCNAANAANGTAGGAGAAACCTCCCACCTNTTATTGTTGGTGCAAAATGTAATCGGGTATAAAAACCTTACTGAAATTATTTCATTGGCCTACAAACACGGTCAGCTTCAAGGCAAACCTTATATCACGCTTGACTGGCTTAATGGAAGAAGTGAGGGGCTAATAGCTCTGTCTGGCGGTGTTAATGGGAGTCTAGGACAGGCGCTTATTTCTGGAAGAAGTGATGATGCCGACAAACTTTTAAAAGAATTCGAGTCTTTCTTTCCGAATAGATTTTACATTGAGTTGCAGCGTACGGGGCGTTATGGAGAGGATCAGTATATTAATGCGGCCNTAAGTTTTGCTCAAAGACACAAAAAACCTGTTGTAGCGACTAATGATGTTGTTTTCATAGATGCATCTGAATTTGAAGCTCATGAGGCGAGGGTTTGTATTCATGAGGGGCGTACTCTCGGTGATCCGCGTCGAGAGAAGCGTTATTCTAATCAGCAATACCTGCGGTCAACTGAAGAAATGTNTAGTCTATTCGGAGATATACCAGAGGCTATAGCCAATACTGTTGAGATTGCTAAACGCTGCACCATTGAGTTACAACTGGGTCAGTCATTTTTACCCGAGTTCCCGATTCCTNAAAAANTGACCCCNAGTGAATATTTTATGCACATTTCAGAACAAGGGCTTGAAAACCGGTTCTCTTCATCCTCATCAATTCTGTCNGNTCGAGACAAAAACCTCTATCGAGAGAGATTAAAAGCCGAGCTTAAAATNATTATAGAAATGGGNTTCACCGGATATTTTTTGATCGTAATGGATTTTATTCGTTGGGCTAAGAATGAGAAAATTCCAGTTGGACCTGGAAGAGGTTCCGGCGCTGGGTCTTTGGTAGCTTTTGCGNTAAAAATAACAGACATTGATCCCATAATGTATGATCTTTTATTTGAGCGGTTCCTAAACCCTGAGCGTGTTTCCATGCCTGATTTTGATATTGATTTCTGCATGGACGGTCGTGACAGAGTAATTGCTTACGTTGCAGACAGATATGGCCATGATTCTGTTTCCCAGATAGTCACTTTCGGCACTATGGCGGCTAGAGCTGTTGTCAGGGACGTTGCCAGAGTGCAAGGAAAATCATATTCCTTAGCAGATCGTTTGTCTAAGATGATTCCCTTTGAGGTTGGAATGACCCTTGAAAGAGCTTACACGCAAGAAAAAATACTTCGCGAGTGGATTGAAGAAGACTCAGATATAGAAGAAATATGGTCGTTGGCACTGAAGTTAGAGGGAATTATAAGAAATTGTGGAAAACACGCAGGTGGCGTTGTAATAGCGCCTAATAAGATTATCGATTTCTCCCCTATATATTGTGACGAGGGGGGGGGTGCCAGAGTTACTCATTTTGANAAAAATGATGTTGAAGATGTAGGTTTAGTGAAGTTNGACTTTCTTGGTCTAAGGACACTTACGATTATTGATCGGACGCTATCCATGATAAATGCGTCAAAAGGGATGAATGAAGAACCAGTGCTTTTAGAGGATNTACCTTTGGATGATCCAGATACTTATAAGTTAATGCAGAGCGGAGATACCACAGCGATTTTTCAGCTGGAATCACGCGGGATGAAAGAGTTAATCCGTAAGCTCGGTCCTGATCGATTCGAGGATATTATTGCGTTAGTGGCATTGTTTCGGCCTGGGCCGCTTCAGTCCGGTATGGTTGATGATTTTATAGACAGAAAAAAGGGGAGAGCAAAAATTAGTTACCCGCATTCTGAGTATCAACACCACTGCCTNAAACAATGCTTAGAGTCGACTTATGGGATAATTTTGTANCAGGAGCAGGTTATGCAAATCGCTCAAGTTATGGGTGGGTTCACTTTGGGTAAGGCGGATTTNCTCCGACGCGCCATGGGGAAAAAAGATGTCGTTAAAATGGCNGAACAGCGAGAGAGTTTTCTNGCTGGTGCCAAACGCAAGGGATTCACTGAGCGGTTAGCGGCTAATATTTTTGAACTTATGGAAAAATTCGCAGGATATGGCTTCAATAAATCGCATTCAGCAGCCTATGCATTGATTGCCTACCAGACGGCATGGCTTAAAACCCATTATCCATCAGAGTTCATGGCAGCTAGCATCTCATCAGATATGGATAANACAGAAAAGGTGGTTAGTTTTATTGAGGAATGTCGCCACCTCGATCTTGTTTTGCTTCCGCCGGATATAAATAAAGGCGATTTCCAATTTAGTGTTAATGACGAAAAGGAAATTCTTTACGGATTGGGGGCGATTAAGGGAGTAGGCGCTGGTCCGGTAGCTAATATTGTTGACTCGAGGAGAGATGGTGGTCCTTTTCAAGATATTTTTGATTTTTGTGATCGGGTGGATTACCGAAAGGTAAATAAACGTGTCCTAGACGCTTTAATTCGATCCGGTGCTCTCGATCAGATTAGTCAAGGCGACATAAATCATCGAAGAGCAACTTTACTCGAATTGTCAGAGGAGGCTATTAGATTATCTGAACAGAATATGCATAACAAAGTTAGTGGAATCTCTGATATTTTCGGTGATTCGCTCACGTCAAAGGTGGGTGCTAAAAAATTNAAAAANAATCTGGCTGTGAGGTCTTTGCATAGCAAAGAAAGATTAGAAGGAGAGAAAGAGACTCTTGGGTTATTTTTAACGGGTCACCCAATTGATGCCTATAATCATGAATTGGCAAGTATGTGTGTTACACCTATTTCAAAGGTTTCCGGGAGCAACCAAATATCCTCGGTTGCGGGTTTGTTAGTTAGTACCAGAATAATGAAAAATAGGCGAGGTGATAATTATGCATTTTTGGTTTTGGATGATAGAACTGGGCGTTTGGAGGTCTCGGTTTACGCAGAGAAATATCACGCATATAAACATCTTTTTATTAAGGATCAGGTTATTGTAGTGCGTGGCAGTGTTTCGGGCGATTCTTTTACGGGAGGGCTCAAGATAGTGGCGGAATCGATACAGTCTGTGTATGAGGCTCGCTGCGCTAATGTAAAGCATATTGAAATAGTCATCGACAATAGTGAAGACAATTGGGTGCTTCAGGTTGAAAACATGTTGACGGAATACCGAGGGGGGGCTTGCCCAGTGGTAATCGATTACAGACAAAGTTTTGGCGATGCGAAACTTTGTCTTGGAGCTAATTGGAATATAAAGCCACATGATGATCTGCTGCATAAGTTACGCGACTGTTTCGGTCCAGATAGCGTCACTATAAGATACTTCTGATAAATTGGTTGCAGCTGTACGATTGACTGTAGCTATTGTCATGAAAATGATAAACTGTACATTTATTGCGTTGTTTGGTTTTCTCTGATGGACTTGAAATATTTATCTTTCGAACAACCAGTCGCAGAGTTGGAAGCGAAAATTGGCGAATTGCAGCTTGTTGGCGGTGGTGATGGGTTAAATATAGCGGACGAAGTTTCCAAATTAAAAGCAAAATCTCGCAAATTAACTGATAAAATATATAGCAAGCTGACGCCTTGGCAAGTAGTTCAGGTGGCACGCCATCCACAGCGGCCCCACAGTAGCGATTATATAAATAGAATTTTTACCGATTGGGATGAGCTCCATGGTGACAGACATTTTGGTGATGACAGTGCAATAATTGCTGGAGTAGGTCGTCTTGATGGGCAGCCGGTAGTAGTAATCGGACAGGAAAAAGGTAGAAGTGTTAATGAAAAAATAATGCGAAACTTTGGTATGCCGAAAGCAGAGGGGTATCGCAAAGCTCTGCGCGTTATGGAAATGGCAGAGCGATTCGGAATGCCGGTGTTAACTTTAATTGATACTCCGGGAGCCTATCCCGGTATTGAATCCGAGGAGCGAAACATATCAGAGGCAATCGCACGTAATCTCGCAGTCATGTCCCGACTTCGAGCCCCCATAGTGTGTACTGTAATTGGCGAGGGAAGCTCTGGCGGTGCTCTGGCGATTGGGGTGGGGGATAAACTGAACATGCTGCAGTACAGCACTTATTTCGTTATTTCACCTGAGGGATGTGCAAACATTATCTGGAAATCATCAGAAAAAGCTCCGCAAGCAGCGGAGGCGATGGGGGTGACATCGACGCACCTTAAGCAACTAGGTATTGTTGACGAAACAATAAGCGAGCCGCTCGGTGGGGCGCACCGGGATGTCGAAACGATCTGCAAATCGCTAAAGATGCGGTTGATCACGCAACTGGATGAGCTTCGAAAAACTGATCTTAAAATTTTACTTGATCGTCGCTATGATCGTTTGATGGGAATTGGTGCCTTGGTCGGGAACTAACTTTTTTACTCGTTGATATTTTTCATGTCCTATTTTAGCTTTTATGTGTTGCAAGATTTATAGTGTTTAGGTGAGTCTTTCGCAATATGAAACCTAAAAGCTGCCTTTATATTGGGTGGTTATGATGAAACTTTATCTTGACCAAAAAACACCTTGCCACAATTAACATAACACATAAAAAATAAGCTAGTCAGCACCTTGCATGGGATTGCACACCGATATCGTGCGGTATTAGGGTTCAGGAAATGTTGGAGTGTGAATACCCGTATGCGCCGGAATGTTGCTTTGTAAGAGAATAACGACATTAAAAAATGCGGGGGCTACAGCCCACACCATATATTTGACGTTCAACAAGGTATGTGCATCCATCTTTTACCCCTGTACGGATGATCTAAGCGATTATTACCCCTGAGCTGTTTCAATACGTTGAGTGCTCAGCAGGCTAAGTGTTAGTTCAGATTAGAGATCTTTTCTCAAGCTCTCAGACTTTTTATGCGAGTCCTGCGCGTCACAATTAACTCACTAAGCATATTAAACTTGGATTATTATTGCACTGTCACTACTATCAACCAATTGTTGGTTGCTTTTAATATCTAAGATTTTTGAAATTTGTCTATGAAAATTATTGCAGACATTGATATTCCCGACCTAGAGATTTTTTTTGGTTCCAATGATCATTTGCAGTGCATCTCGGGTCGTGAAATTACATCTGATTTGGTTCGTGATGCGGATATTCTATTGGTTAGATCGGTCACTAAAGTTGATAGACCTTTGCTCGAAAATTCAGATATTAAATTCGTTGGTTCTGCGACAGCGGGTATTGATCATATTGATATAAATTACCTCCGCACCCGAGGTATTCATTTTTCATATGCGCCAGGGTGTAATGCCAATGCCGTAGTGCAGTATGTATTTTCGGTGTTATGTCGGTTGCGTGAGAACTGGAGAGAGCTTTGTGTCGGAATCATTGGTTGCGGAAATATTGGGGGACGGCTTTATCGAACGTTGAAGGCATTGAAAGTGAAGACAGTTGTTTATGATCCCTATCTGAATGAGACTCTGGTCCCCGATTTAAATTCTTTGGAGAAAGCTTTGAATTGCGATGTTATTTCGTTACACACCCCATTTACTGATGGTGGAACTTATCCAACATCTGGCTTAATTGATGAGCAGAGAATTAAAATTTTGGCGCCTGGCAGCCTTCTTATTAATACTGGTCGCGGTGGTATTATAGATAGTCATGCGCTTTTGGACCGACTACTGAAAAAAAATGATATCAACGTTGCATTGGATGTATGGGATTCGGAACCCAATATTGATGTAGCGCTAGCTCAAAAAGCAGATATTGCGACTGGACACATTGCTGGTAACAGTTTTGAGGGTAAGCGAAGGGCAGTCGCGATACTGCGTAGATCTTATCAAAAGTGGCGCCGTAATGAATTAGTGGATTGCAACAGAACTAAGCGTGCATTTAAGACCATTTGTGTAAAAGATGCGATAAACACGATTAATGCCATTATATTATCAGCGTACGACGTCCAAAAGGACGACCTAGGTTTTAGGGCAGCCGTATTGAGTGACAAAAATGTGAGTGAGGCTTTCGACCGATACAGAAGAAATTATTATGGTCGATATGAGTTTGCTGACTATCAAGTTACTCACGCAGGCAGATTCGGTAATGATCTCAAGGTTCTTGGTTTTACAGACCCAGGGCCATTAAGCACGAAGTCGGTCTAGAAATCTTGCAAGCCTACTGATTGCCTCTGCAAGTTGTCCTTTATCAGGGAGAAAAACAAGTCGAAAATGCTGTTTTTCCGGCCAATTAAAAGCGCTGCCCTGAACCAATAAGACACGTTCAGCTTTTAAAAAATCCAAAACTAATTTTTCATCATTTAGTATTGGGTAGACATCGGGGTCCAATTTTGGAAATAAGTACAAGGCAGCCTTTGGCTTTACACATGTAACACCTGGAATGGAAGACATAAGCTCGAACGCAAGATCACGTTGTTCTCGGAGTCGGCCGCCAGGTTTTACTAAATCATTAATGGTTTGATACCCACCAAGCGCTGTCTGTACTGCTAGCATTGCTGGTACGTTTGCGCATAATCTCATAGACGCGAGCATTAGCAGGCCATCTAAATAATCTTTTGCACTGTCCTTTTGACCGCTTGCGAGCAGCCACCCAGAGCGGAAACCAGCAAGACGATAGGCTTTAGATAGCCCATTGAAGGTAAGGCAAAGTGTGTTTTTAACTTTTTTAGAGAGGGGAATGTGTTCCTCGTCGTCATATAAAATCCGATCGTATATTTCGTCTGCAAGCACAATAAGATTATTTTCTTCTGCAACAGTTACTAGTTGATCTAACATTTCTGGTGAATAAATCGCTCCTGTGGGGTTGTTCGGATTTATCACGACTAATGCCCGAGTTTTATTTGTGATTTTGCTTTCGATGTCAGTAATCATTGGCTGCCAATAATCATTTTCATCGCACAGATAGTGCACTGGGACGCCCCCACTAATTGATGTTGCTGCAGTCCATAACGGATAATCAGGTGCTGGGATGAGAACTTCATCACCATTGTTCAGTAGGGCTTGCATTGCCATCACTATGAGCTCGCTTACGCCATTACCCATAATCACATCCTCTACACTAATGTCTCTTATACCAAGTGCCTGATAACGTTGCATAACAGCTTTTCTGGCTGAGTAAATTCCTTTGCTGTCACTGTAGCCTTGAGCTCCACGAAGATTTTGAATGACGTCATAAAAAATTTCGTCGGGAGCATCAAACCCAAAGGCTGCTGGGTTACCTATGTTGAGTTTGATTATTTTTTGGCCTTGCTCCTCTAGCGAGTTCGCGTGATCAAGGACGGGACCGCGGATATCATAATGGGCATCATCAAGCTTGGATGACTTACGAAGGACTTTTGACATAGTTAACCACAAATCTTAAAAGTTACATTGTAGCGAATCTCATGTTATTTGCGCGCCTATTTGAATTTTATTTGCTGAGAAATGTTGGGTTTACAAAAACCTTACCGTCTGAGTATTAACTTTTTGGCACGAAAGTTTTTTATCAGTCATTTTTAGATCATTAATCTTTAAGTTTTGATTGTATTATTGCTCCAAAAAGGAAAAACGGTATAATTGTGTTTCGGCGAGGTTTAGGCTTTACAGTGCTTGAGCCTTTAGGAAGTAAGGCAATAAAGGAACAATTGGTTTGATTTAACTGGACCTCTTGCCGAGTTTTAGATGTCCCGTTCGTCTAGAGGCCTAGGACACCGCCCTTTCACGGCGGTAACAGGGGTTCGACTCCCCTACGGGACGCCACTCCGCGCGATAACATTAGCTTGTCTGCGTTTTAATACGAGGGGGGTTTGAGTTACTTGTAGTAAAGTATTTTCACCCCAGGCTTTCATTTTATGCCGCCTTGAAAAGTATGTAATCGTTTACCGAAAAGAGGTAGATATCTACGAAAAAAGACGCGGTAATAACAGAAAATAGAGATGCCCTAATTTCCTTAAAAAATCCAAGAAGAGGAGGGGTAAAAAAA
>PBJN01000053.1 GCA_002720735.1 Porticoccaceae bacterium | reverse complement strand
GTGTCTACTCTTGCACGAATCATTTTTCCATTCTCAAAAAAAATTAGGGCTACCTCTGAAGTGATCGTTGTTTGAAGTGAGCATATGACCTCATAAAACGATAAAAAGGTATAAAACTAATGCCAAGAAAAATTTTGCGTCGGTTGCTTCCGAAGATAAACGAGGCAGCAAAAAAATCAAAAGCTTAATAGGTAAGGACGCTAGNAAGTGATCCTAATCTGCTCCAGATAAATNGTCATTCGGTATCTATTGCTGTTTTTATTGGTGTTTTTACAGCCTTCCTGCCCATTCCCGGACAGACNATATTGGCAATTATTATGTCCTTATGGAGCCGTGCAAATTTGCCCATAGCAGCGTTGATCGTCTGGCTCAGTAATCCTCTCACCATGCCACCAATGTTCTATTTATNTTANCGGTTTGGTTCGTCTCTCACACNTGTGGAGCCAATCGACTTTTCGATTATCNCAAATTGGGANTGNTTTTCCATAGTCGGAGGTAAAATATTAATTCNACTAATCANANGNGGCGTCATATTAGNTTTGATATGCGGCATCCTTAGCTACTTTTTAGTACTTCGAGCTTGGCGTTTTAAAGTAATTAAAAATTGGGAACACCGNAACATGAAAAGGCAGCCCCCAAAAGATAACAACNCAACGATAAATNAATATCGAAGCTCTTCTGCCGGCGCAACTCCACTAGCCCTTAATGCAGGATACAAACATGCCGCAGCATTTAATATTGCGGCCGTCAGACTTATGAGTACAACATCTACAAGTCTTAGATCGACTGGAACGTAGTCTATCGGGTAAACGCTGGTATCCAGAAACCTCTCTTGAGAGAAGTTTTCAAAAAGGTGGACTAAATCCGCCAGATATGTTGCGCCTAAGCAGCCCAATAAAGCACCGACACCAATTCCAAGTACACTGATGATAGTTCCTTGAGCCAAAAAAATATGAGTAATCGATGCTCTACCGATTCCCAAAGTCTGAAGAATCGCTATTTCTCGGCGCTTATTGATGACCGTCATCATTAGCATTGATATGATATTAAAAGCCGCTATTGCAATAATCAGAAAAACCAATAGTGCCACCATATTTCTGGACAATTGGATAGCTTGATAAAGATTTCCATGAGTTTGAAACCAATCTTGAAACCCATAATCCTTTGGCANAGACCTGAGCAACTCATAACCAAGATCTCTTGCCATAAAGGGATCAACAACTTGAACTCTCAATCCAGTTATCATGTCATCAAAGCCTAATATCTCGCCNACCTGATCCAGGTTTCCGACCGCAAGTACTTGGTCTAATTCAGTATGCGTTAAAAATATTCCAGCCACCTTAAAATAATTGAGGCCTACACCTTTCAGTTTATTTCCAGGAAAAACAAAACGCACAAAATCTCCCTGAGAAACGCCCAAACTGTCGGCTATTGGTTGTGACAAAAGTATCTCATCGTGTACCGGAACCGACAGATTCCCCTTTGATAAAAGTTCCAAAAAACTTAAAGGCATGTGGGTCTCACTAATTCCTAAAAATCTCACTGCTTGCGTGCTACCGCCGGCAAAAAGTAATCCGTTAGCTTNGGTATAAGGNCTAATTTCTATTATGTTGTCGACATCCGCAAGTTCGCTAAGATGAGACCGCCAATTTAGATCGCCCGATTTATTGACCAAAACTAAATGTGGCACTACATGCAAAATCTTTTGCCTCAATTCACGCTCAAATCCATTCATCACGGAGGTGACCAGTATCAACATGGCCACCCCAATAACTAATCCAGCGATAGCTANAAATGATATAAACGAAACCAAACNATCTTTGGAACTNNNGGAGAAGGTATAACGCCACCCTATATAGACGGGTAAAGGCTTAAACAATTTTTTCTCCANCACCAATATCCNANCAATCAAGTTNAATTATTCGATCCATTTGATTNGCAACNGTTGGGTCATGNGTNACTACCACAAANGAAATTTTCATATCAACATTGACTTCAGTAAGAAGAGCCATAATAGACTCGGTGTTGGCAATATCCAAATTCCCNGTGGGCTCATCCATAAGTACNACNGATGGATGGGTAACTAANGCTCTCGCNATTGCCACACGCTGTCTCTCTCCNCCAGACAAAGANGCGGGGATATGGTTTACNCGATTTTCNAAGCCTACNCTANGCAAAAGATCTAAAGCTCGAGTCTTNGCATCAACCCGCGTGNCTTTTCCAATCAATGCTGGTATCGCCACATTTTCAAGAGCACTAAATTCAGCAAGTAAATGATGAAATTGATATACAAATCCGACGTGTTTGTTACGCCAAGAAGCCTGCGCTGATGGATCTAATTCGCTCCAAGAGACTCCACAAACGCTAACGACGCCGCATGTAGGTTGATCGAGACCACCACATAAATTAAGTAGTGTCGTTTTACCCGAACCTGATGCGCCCATGATCGCTACCTTTTCTCCTTCCATNATCTCTAAATTAAATTCTTTTAGCACTGAGATCTCCTCAAGTCCTTGGGAGTATGATTTAGAGACCCCTATTACCTGTAGGACTTTGTTAGAGTTCATATCGCAAAGCCTCTGACGGATTAATCCTACTTGCCTGCCATGCCGGATAAAGCGAGGCAAGTATGCAGAGTAAAAACGCCGCAGAAGCGATAAGCAGTATGTCTGANATAAAGATTTTTGAGGGTAGAATATTTATTAAATAAACAGATGGGTCAAATAAATGCATATCCAACAGCACCTCCAAATGCGACAGCACCAACCCTATTTTNTAGGAGAGAAGACAGCCTACCAAAATTCCCAGCAGAATACCGGCTAAACCTACNATAGCTCCCTGAACCAAAAAGATTTTCATAATTGTTGTCTGAGTTGCGCCAAAAGCGCGCAAAACAGCTATATCCGACCTTTTTGTCGACACCATTAANGACAAGCTAGCAACGATGTTAAAGGCCGCTACCGCAATAATAACACTTAATAAAAAGCTCATAATCCTCTTTTCCATCTTCATCGCTTTGAAGAAGCTCCCCATTTCATCNTGCCATGAGCGCCACACTAAGTCCTCAGAAAAAAAAGGTGCCATAGTGTTGATGTGAGAGACAACATTAAATGGATCTGAAAGATGAATCTGTAATCCACTATAACTGTTATTTTGATTTAGCAAGGCAAGTAAATCCNTCCTGTGCATGAGCGACGAGGATGCATCCACTTGAGCGCCTACTTGATAAATACCTGCAACAACAGCTGATTTGAAGCGAGGAAAAATTCCNATGGGAGTTATGTTGATCTGCGGCAGAGTAATTTGAACTTTGTCTCCCACAAACAATCCCAATTTGCGAGCTACCTGACTGCCTACAAGAATTTGAAACTCTCTCTCTTTGAAGTTTTCTAGGCCACCAAAAACAATATTATCCTGAAAATCGAACGCAAATTTCTCTTTTGGATCGACTCCGCGCAACCTCACTCCGACCTGTCTTCCCTCGTATGACAACATTACATCACTCTGCGCCATAGGAACCACAGTCTCTACACCGTCTATATTTAGAAGCCTTTGCATAACGGAGCGATACTCAATCTCACTATAGTGCTTTGGTGGCTGCACTGTAATGTGAGGTATCACTTTAAGTAAACGGCCCTTGATCTCTTGATCAAAACCATTCATTACCGAAAGTACCGTAATGAGCGACGTCACGCCCAGAATCATTGCGGTAATAGAAAAGAAGGAGGTAAAAGTTATGAATCCCNTGCGCCGNATACTAAGGATATAACGCAAGCCCACAAAAAAATACACAGCCTTAAACATGTGCACAGCACTCAAAAGAAAATGTTGATATAGTACAATAAAAATGAATGGCGAATATGTTTGATATTTTTAATTAAAATGTTTGGATAAATAAAGTAAAGTTTCTGANGGGTTTATGGCTTATTATCTCGNATTGATGATTCACACTTTTTGGCNTTACCACCACATAATTCACAATAATAATCTGGCTGCCCGAGAACCTTTCCTACGCCACCGCACGAACCGCTTATTGGTTTGCCCGAAAATATAAATCCCACGGCCATTCCGCAGAATAATAAAATGAAGATAAATATGCTAAGAACGACCTCAGTCAAACTATTA
Source organism: Porticoccaceae bacterium (assembly GCA_002720735.1). Classification (GTDB taxonomy): domain Bacteria; phylum Pseudomonadota; class Gammaproteobacteria; order Pseudomonadales; family Porticoccaceae; genus TMED48. Next base: position 25,200 of record PBJN01000053.1, on the reverse strand, counting down.
TTCCCTTCGCTGATCCCTTCAGATAAAATATTATCAATTAGTTAAAGCTAAAAACGACTCCATTTCAATGCTTTTATGTGCCTCAAATCCATTAGGACCCCTAATAATAACGTAAAGAGCAATTCCTTTTTGATTGGCAATTGTCATTGCCCGCTCATGACCCATAATTAAAAAAGCAGTTGACCATGCATCNGCNTTCGCGCAGCTNTCCATGACGACCGTCGAGGANACAGTCGAATGTTTGACAGGATACCCATCCCTGGGGTCGATTAAATGCGAATACCGCTTCCCCTCAAACTCAAAAAAATTTCTATAATCTCCTGATGTGGCGAGTGCGCTATCTTGTAACTCCAACACACGCTCAACACCACCCATTATCTGAGGGGTCTCAATAGCTACACGCCAAGGTTTCCCCTTTGGATTATTGCCGCTAACGCGGACCTCTCCACCAATCTCAACTAGATAGTCGGTCAAGGCGAGCATTTCCAGGTGGTTGGCAACTATATCGACGGCATAACCTTTAGCTATGCCGGATAAATCAATCCGCACATTGAGGCTTTTAATGAGCCAAAAACCTTTTTCATCTGACTCGAGCGTGACCGAGCCAAAACCCGTTTGGGAAAGAGCACTCTGAATCTCTGCCGCCAACGGCACACGATCATTGAGAGAAATCTCGGGTCCAAAGCCCCAAAGGTTAACCAAAGGTCCCACCGTGGGGTCAAAGAGATAACCGGATGCTTCCCAAACTTCAAAGCTTAAAGCCATGACCTCTGCAAAATCTGCAGATATCCTTATAGGTTCATTTATTGCAGTTCCATTAAAAACAGTAAGCTCGGAATCACCGCGGTAAGTCGACATTGATTGATCCACCAAACTGATCAACGAGGCTATTTGATCAGATAGGTCGTCTGGCGCGGGTTGATCTGCGACAACGGTAACACGATATTGCGTGCCGAATTGTTCACCACTTATTTTGATTATGTCAGGTCCGGCATCACACCCAGCTAAAAAAAATACTACTGCCATGTGGAATGCACAACGAAGATGCTCGTTGACTCGAATAATAAAATCCGACATTTCTGGGCTAACCACCGAAATCATCAAGAAAAATGTTATCGTTTTCAACACCCAAATCTTGCAGAAGCTTCACGACCGCTGCATTCATCATTGGCGGACCACACATGTAATATTCGCAGTCCTCCGGAGCATCATGATTTTTTAGATATTGCTCATATAAAACGTTATGAATAAACCCAGTGGAACCCCGCCAATCGTCTTCAGGCTGAGGATCTGATAATGCCAAATGCCATTCNAAATTATCGTTTTCAAAAGCAAGCTTGTCATATTCTCNGTCATAAAAACACTCTCTCAGTGACCTCGCCCCATACCAGAAGCTGATTTTCCTATTTGTCTTNATTCGCTTTAATTGATCAAAAATATGAGAACGCATAGGGGCCATCCCAGCACCNCCACCGATAAAAATCATTTCAGCATTTGTCTCCTTGGCAAAAAATTCGCCGAATGGCCCGAAAACAGTGATGGTATCTCCGGGTTTCAAACTAAAAATATAAGATGACATTTGACCTGGTGCTATACCTTCAGATCCTGGAGGTGGCGTCGCTATGCGTATGTTAAATTTAACAATTCCATGTTCATCTGGGTAATTTGCCATTGAGTATGCTCGAATGACCGGCTCGTCCACCGTAGACTCGTGCCTAAAAAAATTGAATCGTTCCCAATCNGCCCTATATTGCTCCTCGATATCAAAATCTGAAAATTTTACATGATGCGGAGGACACTCTAACTGAACGTAGCCCCCCGCTCTGAAGTTCACGTTTTCTCCCTCTGGCAATCGCAAGGTTAGTTCCTTGATAAAAGTGGCTACGTTTAAATTCGACTCAACTGTACATTGCCACTTTTTGACTCCAAACACTTCATCGGGCACGAGGACCTTCATATCCTGCTTAACAGGAGTCTGACAAGATAACCTCCAACCCTCCCCTGCTTCCCTTCGATTAAAATGTCCNTCTTCCGTAGGAAGCATAGACCCNCCACCGTCAGTGATAATGCATTTACATTGGGCACAACTACCTCCGCCGCCGCATGCGGACGGCAAAAATAAACCAGCATTTGATAGTGTCTGTAAAAGCTTATCTCCAGCGGCTACAGAGATTGTTTTCTCTCCGTTGATTTCGATGTTCACGTTCCCAGATGAGACCAGCTGGCTTCGCGCGACTAAAATGAAGCCTACAAGAGCCATAATTATGGTTGTAAACATCATCACACCTAGNGCAATTTCAAAACTCATCAAAATAAAACTCCCAATTGTTAAAGCGCGATACCGCCAAATGACATAAATCCCATCGATATCAAACCGACTGTTATAAATACAATACCCAATCCTTGTAGACCCTCAGGGATATCGCTATATTTTAGTTTTTCTCGGATACCTGCTAAGACAGCGATTGCCAACGCCCAAGAGACCCCAGAACCAAAACCATAAACAANACTCTCTGAAAAATTATAACCTCGCTCCGCCATGAGCAAAGACCCACCCAAAATTGCGCAATTCACCGTAATCAGGGGCAAGAACACTCCTAATGCCCCATACAGAACAGGTACGTATTTGTCCAGAACCATTTCCAAGACCTGCACCATCGCTGCGATAACCCCAATAAAACACAAATACATCAGAAAACTTAAGTTGACATCAGGCAGTCCTATCCAAGCGAGAGCTCCCTCACCAATAAAATAATTGAGAATAATATTGTTTGCTGGAACCGTGACAGTCTGTACAACGATAACAGCAAGTCCTAAACCCAAAGCCGCATTAATCTTTTTTGATAGTGCTATAAATGTGCACATTCCCAAGAACAAGCTCAGTGCAATGTTATCAATGAAGATTGACCTGGCCAATAGACTGAGGTAGTGATCCATCAGACTGTCCCCTCCGACCTNCTGTTATTGGAAATATTAAATTCCCTTTTTTCTATTTGATCTCGTTTCCATACACGTAGCCCCCAAATAATGAAGCCGATTAAAAAGAAAGCGCTCGGAGGCATCAACATTAAGCCATTAACGACATACCAACCTCCCTCCGTGGAAGGAGCGAAAACCTGAATGCCCCATATCGACCCCGAACCAAATAATTCTCTCAAAAAGGCAACCAGCATCAATATCACACTGTAACCAAGTCCGTTTCCCACACCATCAAGTAGACTTGCAACTGGGGGATTCTTCATTGCAAATGCCTCCGCTCGACCCATGACGATACAATTAGTAATTATGAGACCAACGAACACAGATAGCTGTTTACTTATGTCATAAGCAATTGCTTTCAGAACTTGATCCACTAAGATTACCAAAGAGGCAATAATTGTCATTTGGACAATAATTCTTATGCTATTAGGAATATGATTTCTTATCACTGAAACGAACAAATTTGAAAAAGCGCAGACGATGGTCAATGCTATACACATTACAAAGGCAACCTTCATACTCGATGTTACCGCTAGTGCCGAGCAGATGCCCAAAATCTGCAATGCTATTGGATTATTTGAGACAAGAGGCTCTAGAAGAGTTCTTTTAGCACTGGACATTTTTAAGCTTCTCGAATCTGAAGGTTTTTTATAAATGGTGCGAAGCCACTCTCACCCAACCAATATTTAACTAAATTATCAATCCCTCGTGTTGTAAGAGTAGCGCCAGCCAACCCATCTATCTGGTATTCAGCCTCTGGCCGTTTCCGATCTACCCTCCCCTTAATCACAGAAATAACTCGTTCGTTGTCGACAAACGCTCGCTTACCAATCCAGCTTGCTTTCCAGGCAACGTTGTCAACCTCGCCTCCAAGACCAGGAGTTTCAGCATGCTCATAAAACCCNATACCTGCTACAGTCTCGAAATCTCCCTCAAGCGCNAGGAATCCGTAGAGAGTAGACCAGAGACCATAACCCTTTATGGGCAAAACTAACTTTTCTATCCCATTTTTACCTTCCGCAAGATATACGATGGCGTAGTGTGGACGCCTCCGTATTTTCGCAGGATCCGCCTCAGCTGCTAGCGCAATCGACAGCGCCGGGTCTTTCGCCGCTTTTCGCTGATCATAAGTATCAACGTCTATATCATTGCTAAACTGCCCTGTTCTGAGGTCGACCAGCCGAGCAGAAATACGTTCGAACTGTTTTTCAATATCGACTCCCGGCTGATACAGGCCGGCTGACTGAAGAATATTAGCTTTCAAATCCAAAGCCTTGTTGAACGCCTGTGCAGGACGCAACATTACTGCGGACGTTGAAACCACAACAGCACATACGAGGCAGAGACACATAGCCACAAAAAAGGTTTTCTTGATGGAATCATTANCCACGAGATGTCCTTCGGGCAATGTTCGACTGCACCACAAAGTGGTCTATCAATGGAGCAAAAAGATTTGCAAAAAGTATCGCTAACATTATTCCTTCAGGGAAGGCCGGATTGAGCACTCGAATAGTAATGGTCATGACGCCGATCAAAACTCCATAGTAGAACTTGCCTACGTCCGTCATTGATGCTGACACGGGATCGGTTGCCATAAAAAATGTTCCAAATGCAAATCCTCCAATCACCCAATGCCAATAAAAGGGCAATGACATCATCGGATTTGTTGAGTCAATATTGTTAAGTAACAACACAAAAACGGACGAGCCAAATAAAACACCAATAACTATCCGCCATGATGCTATGCGCATGTACAACAAGAGCAATCCACCTAGTAGTATAGCGAATGTTGAGGTCTCACCAATCGATCCATGTATGAAACCAAAAAATGCATCAGACCAGCTCGATATATCCACCAAGCCATTCAACCCATCAGACGCCGCCAATGACAACATCGTAGCTCCGGTGTATCCATCGACGGCAGTCCACACAGCATCACCGCTCATGTAGGCGGGATATGCAAAATACAAAAATGCTCTGCCTGTGAGTGCTGGGTTGAGAAAGTTTTTACCAGTTCCCCCGAAGACCTCTTTACCCACTACAATCCCAAAGCTTATACCAAGAGCGACCATCCATAGCGGAAGATCTGGCGGACAACACAATGCGAACAAGACGGAAGTGACGAAGAATCCCTCATTTACCTCATGGCCTCTGACGCTAGCGAATAAAACTTCCCAGAAACCCCCTGTAACAAACGTGACAAAATAAATAGGTAAAAAATAAGCCGCACCATGAATAAAATTATCCCAATTACTTGTCGGATCATAACCAGCCAAGAAACCGATAAAAAATCCGCGAAATCCGTCTTGAGCGGAGAGCCCTGTTTCCGCAAGTATCATATTTGCCTGATACCCTACATTCCACATTCCAAAAAACATTGCTGGGAAGGTAGCTATCCATACAGTNATCATGACACGCTTCAAATCGATACCATCGCGCACATGAGAACTATTTTTTGTTACGTCCGCTGGCTTATAAAGTGCAGTGTCTACTGCTTCATACAAGGGATAAAGCCGCGACCACTTTCCCCCGCGTTGGAAATGCGGTTCATACTTATCAAGTTTTTGTCTCAACACCGTCTAACCCTCGGCTTCAATTCGATTCAAGTTTTCTCTCAAAATTGGACCATACTCATACTTCCCTACGCATACATATGTGTACAGGCCCACATCCTCTTCATCTAATTCCAAACAACCAAGCTTTTGCGCCATCTCAGTGTCACCAACGATAAGCGCTCGTAATAATTGTGTTGGAAGAATATCAAGTGGGTTTACAGCCTCATAGGCGCCTATTGGAACCATCGCTCGCTCACTCCCATTAGTACTTGAAGTCAGGGAGTGTAAATTCTTTCGAAAAGATGACAAGAACACAGGCAAAACGGAATGGCTATTTGTGCCGCCTCTCAAATAGTGAAGGAATTGACGCTCTCTCCCTTCTCGAATAACCGAGACCTGGATATGATATCGTCCCAAATATGCGAGATCTTGATCTGCTCTTCTACCCGAGAATACTGAGCCCGAAATTAATCTATTTTCACCATAGAANAGCTCCCCAGCTACTAGCTGCTTTATCGGCGCACCGAGACGGGTAGCCAATAATCTGGGCCGTTTTACCTGAGGTCCTCCAAGTGCTATTACTCTACTTACGTCAATGCGTCCACTCTTAAATAGTTCGCCGATTGCAATGACATCTTGATACCCAACATGCCATACAGTTTTCTGAGAACTCACAGGATCAACAAAGTGGATATGAGTGCCAACCAAACCCGCGGGATGCGGGCCGCTAAATGAAACTTCTCGAACACCAGTAATGCAAGATCCCTCAATTCCAGAATTCGGNGCAGTGCATAAAGTNACAACGCCTTCAGTGAGTCGTTTTAAGACTCTTAACCCACACTTGAACTGGTCCGACTTTGCAGCGATTATACCGCGTGGATCGGCCGCCAAAGGATTAGTATCAATAGCGGTGACAAAAATAGAAGTCGGTTGTGAGGACGGATCAGGCACCTTTGAAAAAGGGCGAGCTCTCAGAGCAACCCAAGCCCCAGATTTGAGGAGGTTGTCNATGATTCCCTCGCGAGACATATCGTCTATCTGGTGATCACTGAAACTCTCGAAAGTTTCTTCTGACTCTCCCTCGAGGTCGATAACTAGAGACCTAAAAACCCTTCGATCCCCTCGGTTAATTGCTACTACCCGACCCGACCCCGGCGCCGTATACCGCACCCGAGGGTTCTTCTTATCAGTAAATAACAGTTGTCCTAATCTAACATTATCACCAACCCGCACCGCCATGGTGGGTTTCAAACCATGGTAATCTGCTCCCATCACTGCTACCTGACTGACATTTGGGGCACCCTTAACATTCTGCTCAGGTGCGCCTGAGATTGGAAGATCGATCCCACGACGGATTTTTATCATTTAAGTCACGCTCAAAATATTTCACAGGCCAGGAAGTGAGTCCTGACAATCTCTCGGCGGAGAACCTTAGCGGGTTGCAAGAAGCGAGCCAAGACGCGCTATCATCGGCGGAGGCTCGTCTATCATGTTATCGAGCACGTATTGTAATAGGGAGTGTCTCATGATTCCAGTCACTGTGAGGAAAAATACGGTTTTTTTTCTTGCGGACAAAGAAACTTGCCTTACCCTTAGTAGAGATGGATATGACCGGCGATCAATGCAAAGTAATCAGGTATATTTGTAAGTAGTAGAACTTATTCCGGTTGCCCAAGTCATCACTGCATATCTGGGGTTGAAAGAGTATAATTAAAGATGGGTCAAAATGATTGTGAGATTGACCTTGAGTTAAACAGACCAAGCATCAGCTAGATTTAATATCCAGTAGCCCCGGACTTTTAAGACCCAAAATACTAGAGAAAACGAACTGGGTTGTGATTAAGGTGGCAGGCAAACGAAAGGTAAGGGTTACATTTAAAGGAAATGACAAAAGTAAATTTTTCTTTCGAAAAAATAGCAAGTGCCAAAACAAATTGGAGGGACCTATCGGTATCAGCAACGGCTCTAGCTGTTGCTGACTCGGCAAAAAATTTTACCGGCCTTACAGTTGTGATCGCTGGTTCCGCAAACGAGGCGGATGCTTACGCAAGNTCAATCAATTTTTTTACTGTTGGACACAATCTTCCAATCTATCGTCTCCCTGATTGGGAAACACTTCCCTATGATATTTTTTCACCTCACCAAGACATCGTATCGGAGCGACTTTCCACATTATCTCAATTGTACTCAGTATCGCATGGAATTCTTGTGATATCAGTTCAAACGATGATGCACCGACTGATTCCAACTGACTTTGTTGCTTCACGCACTTTCCTTCACCGAGTCGGAGACATTTGNAATCGAGAAAAATTTTTGCTGCAACTCGAACAGGTAGGGTATCAAAGAACGGACACCGTATTCAGTTGTGGNGAATATGCGCCTCGAGGATCTATTATCGACGTCTATCCGATGGGTGCCGAAACACCATTTCGTATTGACTTGATCGATGATGAAATAGAGACCTTACGTCTTTTTGATNTTGATTCTCAAAGAACAATAAAAAAAGTTAATGAACTCAGTATTTTNCCAGCGAAAGAATTTCCAATGGATAGAGCCTCTGTAAACCGCTTTCTAAACCGATGGTGTTTAACATTTCCAAANANNCNCAGAGAAACTCCGATTTACCGAGATGTTGCAAAAGGTATAGCGCCTCAAGGAATAGAATATTTTTTAAAGTTGTTTTTCGAAAATATGTCTACAATTTTTGATTATCTGCCGCCTGAGACAAAAATATTTAGCCTCGCTGGAGTCGAAACTGCGTCTAAGAATTTCTGGGAAAATATTACGAGCAGGTATGATGAATTCCAGTTAGATAATCAGCGGCCATTACTTCCGCCAGATGAAATTTTTATTTCCGTTAACGAATTGTTTCAAAAGATAGGGGCTTTACGCAAAGTTTGCTTATCCGAAACTGCAGACCCCAAATCGAATGAACACTATAATTTTCGAATTCACAATTTGCCAAATATTAGTATTAATGAAACACCTAAAATATCATTCGTAGCACTGAATACATTTCTTAATGAAATTGATGATGACTCGCTTAAGGTGCTTTTTTGTGCTGACTCAACAGGNCGAAGGGAAATNTTGATTGATTTGCTANGCGACTNCGGTATTACTGTGCAAGTTCNCGAAGACTGGAAAAAATTTNNGGAATCATCATGCAAGTTCGCAATNACAGTGTGCCAATTAGAGAGAGGTTTTTTTTGGGAAGAAAAAAATATATGCATAATTGCCGAGGGAGAACTCTTCGGTAAGCAAGTAATGCAACGTCGTCGACGTTCAAAAAGTTCAAAGATCCCAGAACAAATTTTTAAATCCCTAGCAGAACTTCAACGAGGTACCCCAGTAGTNCACATTGAGCATGGAATTGGCAAATATTGTGGCCTTAAAACACTAGCCATAGATAACAGCTTCCAAGAATTTCTGGAGCTCTCCTACGCAGAAGATGCAAAACTGTACGTGCCAGTTGCCTCTTTACACCTGATTAGTAGGTTCGGGGCTAGCAANCATGAATCGGTTACACTCAGTAGACTGGGAAGTGACAAATGGGAAAAGGCCAAAGAAAAAGCAGCGAAACAAATTCGAGATACGGCGGTGGAGTTACTAGACATATACTCCCGTCGTGCATCAAAAACTGGTTATGCATGCAAGGATGACGTTAAAAATTACAACCAGTTTTGTCGAGAATTTCCATTTGAGGAGACCGGAGATCAAAATGAGGCGATTCAAGCGGTGAGNCAAGATTTATTGCGACCCCAACCAATGGACAGACTTATCTGCGGTGATGTGGGATTCGGAAAAACTGAAGTCGCAATGCGAGCTGCATTTACAGTAGTGAGCAGTGGCAAGCAGGCCATTATTTTAGTACCCACCACTCTCTTGGCTCACCAACATACTAAAAATTTTCGAGATCGATTTTCAAACTGGCCAATCACAATTGAATCTCTCTCGAGATTCAAGACGAAGACAGAACAGAAAAAAATTTCTGTTGCACTTGAATCTGGATCTGTGGACATTTTAATTACGACTCACAAACTACTCCATCTGAATTTACAGTTCCCAAGACTTGGCTTGCTAGTAATCGACGAGGAGCATCGATTTGGGGTTCGCCAAAAAGAAAAAATTAAGTCTTTACGGAGCCATGTGGACATTCTTACCCTGACCGCCACACCTATTCCTAGGACGCTCAACATGTCTATGAATAAACTCAGAGATCTATCGATCATTGCAACGCCACCAGCTAAAAGGTTATCAGTCAAGACTTTTGTACGAAAAGATGATTCTCGGGTAATNAAAGAGGCCATAATGCGCGAAATAATGCGTGGCGGGCAAATCTACTTCCTACACAATGATGTGAAGAGCATTGAAAAAATTGCTTACAANTTATCTAGCCTTGTCCCCGANGCTCTTATAAAGATAGCGCATGGGCAAATGCGAGAGCGAGATTTAGAACGTGTAATGTCAGAATTTTACCATAAGCGTTTCAACGTGNTAGTGTGTACTACAATCATCGAAACTGGTATTGATGTGCCCAGCGCAAACACAATAATTATTAATCGAGCAGACAAATTTGGACTCGCCCAACTTCACCAGCTCCGCGGAAGAGTGGGCCGTTCACACCATCAAGCTTATGCATACTTAATGGTTCCATTGGATAAAATTATGGATTCCAATGCAAGAAAACGATTGGAAGCNATATCAATGTCTGATTACCTGGGCTCTGGATTCGCTCTGGCAACAAATGATCTAGAAATTCGGGGAGCGGGCGAATTGCTTGGTGATGAGCAAAGCGGTCATATCACCAGTATTGGATTTACTTTGTACCACGAAATGCTAGATAACGCAGTAAAAGCGATCAAGCTAGGGGAAGAGCCATCATCAATTGAGGTGATGAAAGAGGTTGTCGAGGTCAACCTAAACGTTCCCGCGTTGATCCCTGACTCCTATTTGCCTGATGTGAATATGCGGTTAACTTTGTACAAAAGAATCGCTAATTGTCAGACCAACCAGGATTTATATGATCTTCAAGTCGAAATGATAGATCGATTCGGATTGCTCCCAGAACCAGCTAAAATGCTTTTTCGAATGGCAGAGCTTCGCCAAATAGGGGAAAATCTAGGTATCACCAAAATAGAAGCGGGTCCAGTCAGCGGGAGACTCTGTTTCAGTAGTAAGACGCCAGTTGATCCGATAAAAATTATTGAGTTAGTTCAAAATAACCCAACTAAGTTTCGAATAAAAAGTAACGATCAACTAAGTTTTTATTTTGCGATGGAGGAGCCGGACATGCGAATTTCACAATTAAAGACCATCATGGATCATCTGTTTGTTGAAACTAACTAATAATGAGATTATGGCTTAGAGACCCTAGAGGTGAACAAGTCAACTACTTATGTATGAAATCTAGAATCCCCATCACAACAAAACGATATTTCGTTTTTGTATTTTTTTGCCTAACACTTACTGATTTTGCTGTCAGTTCAGACAAGGAAAAAAAATTGTGGAAACCAGACAACTGGTATCAGGCAGAGGTAGTGATATTCAAGCATAACAGGCGAGCGGATGATGAGCGTCCACCAGCGAACTTTGAGCTAAATTATCCTCATCATTGGCAAAAATTGATTATGCTAAATACAGAAATTGATGTGATAAATCTAGCAAGGCTTATCGAATACGGTAGTAATAGAGAGGTCACTGAATTGCGCAAAATTCATATCAAATCAGAGGCAAATAACGAAGGTGTTGGTGTTCTACCGAGTGCAGATTTATTAAATCATGTTGCTTATGCCCATATCGAGGTAAAGCAGATTGGAGTCAATTATCCTAAATTTGAGCTTCCTTATATCAAACTGCAAAGGAATCTCCGAAACTTAAACGAAACAACTATGGTGTTGCGTCGTCTCCCTCAATACAGCGTATTATTTCACAACGCGTGGCGGTTCCCAGTAAACACTACCAAAGAAGATCCGTGGATAATAGTAGAGGCTGGATCAAAAATTAACAGTCGGTTCGAGCTGGAGGGTAGTTTTCGATTTTATAAGTCTAGATTTTTACATTTCGAGAGTAACTTATGGTTCATTGAAAATGACTTGAATCTCGGTGAACCGTCAAATGTTAGCTTTCCGACACTACAAGAAACGAGGATTCTTAACACTCTGGGTCATGATTCATTAAGAAGGGCGACTGATTTGCATGAATCGATTGCACCACATACATCATTCAACACCGATAATGTTCAAGAAAATCAGACAAACTTATCAACGCCAAACGCAAAAGAAAGTGAGTTTTTTGATGCGCGCTACAATGTCACAACAAGCGGAGCTAATAACAGAAATCAAAGCACTTCTGCCAATAATCAAATGGTATCTGCCTTATGGAGTATTGATCAGTCCAAAAGATTAAAGTCCTCTGAAGTACATTACCTGGATCACCCGAGAATCGGGATCATTCTTACAATCAATAAACATCAACCGATCTTATTAAATTCTAAAGAATCACCTACTTTTGACACGAATCTTGATCAGAACTGATTCAGGTATAATGGCAATTATCTTACCGCTGTATGCTCCAGACTAGGTTATTTGTGTTAAATCCCAGAGAAGTAGATAATTCAATAAAGTGGTCTCTTACTGATTCTGGTATAAAACGATTGCGCGACAAAAGCCACAAATAATTTTGGTTTCTACCCGCTACGAAGGCAATCTGATAACCCTCGTCGACAAAGAAAATTATGTAATTACTATAAAAAAATCCAAAAAATGAGACCTTCAAAAGACCGAGTCGTTCTGACCCTACGAAGTAAGCTTTGCCCGAGGCCTCTTTAACTTCACCTGTGGAGGAAATGCCGAAATTTTTAATTTGAATACCTCCATCCTCCCCCATCGAGTAATTTGCTCTGACATCGTAAAGCCCACGCTCAAAGTAGTGATCTAGTCGAGCAATTTCATACCAATCCCCTAGATATCGATTTAAGTCAAAATCGTCGATCGGTTTTATTCCCTCTGGCAAATCACTGCACCCTGCAACAATCGCAAGAAACAATAAAAAAAAGACTGAGTGACTTCGAAACAACAATTTTATTAATACTCTTTTAGAATCATGAGCCCCGAGCAACACTTCCCCTTTTGACACTCAGTGGTGTAACGTCATCCGATGAAACCTCCTCAGACAGATCTATAGTTGTGGTCGGGAAAGCGACCTCGGCACCCTCAGAGATAATTATGTCTGAAATATTGAGTAATATCTCCTGCTTGACTTGATGAAAATCAATCCAGTCAGTAGTCTCAGTGAACGTATAGACAAAAAAATCAATCGAACTTGATGAGAACTGATTGAAATTAACAATCAATGTTTCGCTTGAATCAATATTCCTATGACTTTGTAACATGGAGCGGACCTTGTGGACAATTTGATCCATCTTATCAATGTCGGAATAACGAATACCAATCGTTTCAAATATGCGTCTATGACTCATTCTCGAGGGATTTTCCACCGATATATTAGCGAATACACAATTTGGAATGTAAAGAGGTCTTTTATCAAACGTACGAATTCTGGTAAGTCGCCAACCTATATCCTCTACAGTCCCCTCAATCTCTTGGTCTGGAGAACGAACCCAATCACCCACAGCAAAGGGCCGATCAAGATATATCATCAAGCCACCAAAAAAGTTGGCTAATAGATCCTTTGCAGCAAAACCAACCGCTATTCCTCCAATGCCTCCAAAAGCTAGTAGTCCAGAGACACTATAACCAAAGAGCTGCATTGCAATTAAAAATGAAGTGATCAGAATCGCAGCTCTCAACAATCTCGCAACAGCCCGAACTGTGGTCGGATCCATGGGCTTTGAGGTGAATTTAGGGTCAATCAAGTTGCTTTCAGCGCGCTTTATGAAGTTATTTAGGAATAAAGCACCCAAAAATATTACTGCAAGACGGTTGACCGGTTCAATAATTAGCAACCAATCAGATTCTATCTTCTTCGCCGCGATACCGGCCGCAAAATTCAATCCCAAGATCCATATCAACCAGACAATTGGCTTCCGGCAAGCTTCAATTAGCGCATCATCCCAGACGGTCAAAGTTTCTTTTGCCTTCAAAGAAAATCTGTCTACTAACAGGTTAACAAGATATCCTGCTAAAAGAACCGCAAAAACAACAATGAATAGCTCTAATACCCAAAGATAATGCTGTCCAACCCAAGAATTAAGGCTTTTACTAAAGTTACCCATTGCAATCTCCAAAGTCACATGCGTGTTTAATTTCTATGCGAAAACTTAGATACTGTTCAAAAGTAGGCTAACCAAACAGCCTCTTAAGTGTCTGAACAATCTTTAAGTATCGATTAGACGTCTTAAGATTAGACCAAGTTGGGGCCCTTTTTGCCATCATGGATTTGTATGGTCTTGGCTCAACACTACCAAAAGACTCGAGATAATCAATAACCTCTATGGCACCGAGCCGGCTATTACAAATCAAGATCATATCGCAACCCGCTTCTAGGGCTAATTGAGCCCTATCCCTATAGGTTCCGGCCACACTTGCGGCCACCATTGAAAGATCATCACTAAAGATAATTCCTTTAAAGCCATATCCAGTTCGTAATACGTTATTCAACCAATAAAAAGAAAATCCAACAGACTGTGAATCAATCCGCGGAAATTTTATATGCGCCGGCATGACTGCATCAAACTTTGAAGCTAGGCTCTTGTATGGTTTGAGATCCCGAGACTCAAGCTCCGATAATGTTCGTTGATCTATAGGGGCCTCATGATGGCTATCAGCCTCTACACCACCATGACCCGGAAAATGTTTTGCCGTAACTGCCATTCCCGCCTCATGCATTCCGTTGATATAGGCATCTGTAGCCCGCACGACAATGTCAGGATCATCGGAAAAAGCTCTATCTCCAATGACTTTACTTAGTCTTCGATCTACATCCACAACTGGAGCAAAACTTATATCAATACCACATGCCAAAATTTCCGATGCCATTAACCACCCTATCTCCTGACACAAAGACAATCCTTGCTTTTTATCCCCATGAATTAGGTCTCCTATCCTCTGATTAGCAGGCAGTGCAGTAAATCCCCGTTTAAATCGCTGCACCCTTCCACCCTCTTGGTCAACCGCAATTAAGAGGTTGGGCTTTATATTTCGAATCTGTCGCACTAAACCACAAATCTGTTTTTGATCAAAAAAATTCCGCGCAAATAAAATCACCCCACCTACACACGAGTTGGATAGCATCTTGCTCTCCTCACATTGCAGCTCGGTACCAGCAAGATCAATCATCAGTTGACCTTTTAATACAGACATATTGCCTCACTATTTATCACTGTATATAACGTTGCATTTTTTTTGCTTAGTAATTGATCGTACTTATTGACACGAAAAATTTCTAGCTCCTAAAAAGCACTTAAAAAGTGTTCTTGCAAAACACCATGAATCGCCTGTTAGCAATATATCAAGCCAATCTATGCNGTTTGCCTTTGGCTANACCATAAAAAAGCGCACTACTATCGGTAAAAGAATGAATCCCAAACATNCACTCAGTTAAATTTTTATAAAGTTTCACTCGACATTCTCCCAGTCAACACTTCTAGACTTTAAACCTTCGACAAATAGGAAGTTTATGCAATTTTTTTACCAAAACTATCATTATAAACGAGGTTGACAAGCCAACTTAATACTGGACATAATAACAGCGTTTAAGGTCAAGGAGGGTGCTAGAAATCATGCGTAAGCTAACGGCTCGGCAACAGCAAATTTTTGATTTGATACGCGCAAATTTGGAGGANACAGGATTTCCACCAACGCGAGCTGAAATAGCTCAAAGATTAGGTTTTAAATCAGCAAACGCAGCTGAGGATCATTTAAAAGCCCTCGCTAANAAAGGGGCCATAGAGATGATACCAGGAGCATCTAGAGGAATTCGTATTGTAGAGAAAAAGATAGGAACTCCTATCATAGGTCGCGTTGCTGCTGGAGAGCCAATTCTAGCGGAACAACATATCGAGGATTACAAGGAAATAGCACTAAACACTTTCCATCCGAACGCGGATTATTTTTTACGCGTTCAAGGTGACAGTATGACCGACATAGGCTTACTGGACGGTGATTTACTCGCCGTCCACCAGCAACCCTCTGCGGAAAACAAACAAATTGTGGTGGCCAGATTAAATGGCGATGTTACGGTTAAGAGACTTGAAAAAAGCAGCAGTCCACATAGATTAAGGTTACTGCCTGAAAATAAAGCTTACCAGCCAATTTGTGTAGATCTCCGTGACCAGGAGTTTGCAATCGAAGGGATCGCGGTTGGCATCGTTAGACTCGGTCTGTAGCAGCACGTTGTCAAAAAAACAATGTTGTAAAATGCCATAGTATTATAAGCTTTAATGGAAAACTTCACTCTTACGACCCGCCATTGCAATCGGAATTGCATGCTGTTCTTGCAGATCTATGACTTTCCTTAGACCAGCATCCACCATCGATTTCGCAACATCCACGTGTCTATCTCCAAGATATGCTAAAACATCTGGGGCAAATTTCATCGTTACCAGTGTTCTCTGATCGGTCGCATGCTTTAGTGCGATGTCTCCATTCCCCTGAACAACTAACTCAAATTCTCTCAGTGCCATTAGAGGCTCTCCAGTTACTGTGATTAACACGTTAAATCAAAACTTGTTTCTACTATACATCGGCAAGGGTACTTCGTCACTCCATCATAAGCTCCCAGTATGCAGCGTGTGACAACTTATTTTGTACCATGTACTTTCTCCTCCCATCTTCCTCCCGAATAGAAGGCAGTCCAACCTAAGGCCTTACCATTTTTTTCACTTCTGACATACTGCTCTTTTGTCTTCCGACTATAACGAATCACAGTGGGAAAACCATCTGGATCTTCAGTTGGAGCGGTCAACAAAAACTGATATTTAGGGTCAATCACTGCCCCATAGGGTTGCAACTCAGCAACAGTCGGCGCCCTCGTCTCTCGATGCCGTGGAAACTGACTAGCCGCCAAAAATAACCCAGACGCACCGTCTCGAAGGACATAATGATCCTCAACCTTTTCACATCTTAGCTCAGGCATCGAAATCGGATCGGTCTTTGGAGGGGCTATCTGGCCACTTCGCAACAGTTTGCGCGTATTTTTGCAAGGTTGGCCATCATCCGATGTACCCGTGCAACCGAAATATTTGCCAAAGCGGCCAGTCTTGAGTTGCATTTGACTTTGGCACTTATCACAGTCAATTACTGGGCCCTCATAACCTTTTATTACATATTGTCCCATTTCTACTTGGAAACCTTCGCAATCAGGGTTATTGCCGCATACGTGAAGCTTCCGTCCTGCATCAACAAGGTAGCTATCCATCGAGGTATTACAGATTGCACACCTTCTGCGTCTCAATAAACTCTTAGATTCTGCCTCATCATCTTCTTCAATATTTATTGCGTCATCGCCGGGTGTCAAATTTATCGTCGATTTGCACCGCTCCTTCGGCGGCAGTCCGTAACCGGAACATCCCAAAAACACGCCTGTGCCGGCAGTTCTTATCGTCATAGGTCGCCCACACCCCGGATTGGCACAGACAATGTCAGTGATTGAGGGCAAATTGGGACGCATACCCTCTCTACTGTCTTTTGCAATATCAAGTTGTTCACAAAAATCAGCATAAAAATTGTCCAACAACTTCTTCCAATTTAGCGACCCCGAGGCGACCTGATCTAGTCTCTCTTCCATTGTAGCCGTGAAACCATAGTCCATTAAGCCAGCAAAGCTTTCTGACAACCTATCGGTAACAATATCTCCAATCTTCTCGGCAAATAAGCGCCGATTAGTAATTCGCACATAACCCCTGTCTTGGATAGTTGAAATGATAGACGCGTATGTCGACGGTCTTCCCACAGCCCGCTTTTCTAATTCCTTGACTAAAGCCGCCTCTGAATAGCGAGGTGGAGGTTTTGTAAAGTGCTGTTTTGGATCAAGTCTCACAAGACTGACCCTGTCACCGGTTTTAAGGTCTGGTACTTCGACATCTTTTTCACCCTTGCGATAATTTGGGATCACAGCCAAATACCCATCAAAGCGAGTAATCCTGCCTCTTGCCACTAATCCAAAATCACCCGCCGAGAAGTGTATAGTGGTCGATAAAAATTCAGCGGGTGACATCTGGGACGCAATAAACTGCTGCCAAATAATCTCATACAGCCTCACTGCATCACGCTCTACTCCGATGATTGAAGATGATGTTAGGTTCACATTAGATGGTCTTATACATTCGTGAGCATCTTGAGCAGATGAATTGCTGCCATATACATTAATTTCTTTTGCAAGATAACGCGTCGGATACTTCTGCTTTACAAACTCTCTGCAAGCACTAATAGCATCTTGACTCACATTAGTGGAATCCGTTCGCATATAAGTAATGTACCCTTCCTCATATAGCCGCTGTGCTAACGCCATGGTCCTCTTCACCCCAAAACGCAGTCGAGTGCTCGCTGCTTGCTGCAAAGTAGAGGTAATGAATGGTGGACCTGGCTTAGAGGATGTTGGTTTATCCTCGCGGTTTTCGACGACAAAATGTGAACTCTGCAAACGAGCGCACGCTTCATCAGCTTGCGACTTGTCCAAGGGACGAAAAGCCTCATTTCCGTGTGTCTTGACCTCTATTGTTAATTCGGCGTCGTCTCCAAAGATCACGTCCGCGGTAACAGTCCAGAACTCCTCAGGCTCATACGCCCTAATCTCTCTTTCCCTCTCGACAAGCATTTTTAAGGCCACTGATTGCACTCTCCCCGCTGACAATCCTCGACCCACTTTTTCCCAAAGCAGAGGAGAGACCATAAAACCAACAATTCTATCTAAAAAACGTCTGGCCTGCTGAGCGTCCACACGATCAATATTGAGCTCACCGGGGGCCGCAAATGCTTGCTGAATAGCATGCTTAGTAATTTCATTAAATACTACTCGCTTAAACCGACGAGCGTCGCCTCCAATTACTTTAGTTAAGTGCCAAGCGATAGCCTCCCCTTCGCGGTCCATATCCGTAGCTAAATAAATAACGTCTGACTTTTTTGCAAGACTCCTCAGTTCCCCAACTACTTTTTCTTTACCTGGCAGAGTATCGTATTGAGCGCTCCACCCTTTTTCCGGGTTAATGCCCATGCTGTTGTAAAGCTGGTGTTTAGCTTTAGTCTCTCTGTGTCGCCGCTTTTCATCTGAAGTCATTTTCCGCGTAAGGGCCGCCAGTCTCGCTCGCTCCTTAGGGTCTGTGCTAGCCCGTGTTGCGCGAGATGGAAGGTCTCGAATGTGACCAACACTGGACTTGACAACGAAGTTTTCTCCCAAATATTTATTAATCGTTTTCGCCTTAGCTGGGGACTCTACGATTACTAAAGATTTCCGCATTTTGGCCTGCCTTGATGTCTGCCTATATCACGACGGTACAGTTTCAAACANCCGTAATTAGTNGCTGCATTACTCNGATTTGGTGTGTAACCAAATCTTTATTTTATGNAACTGCCGCGATATATACGCGTTTGTACCCCCTTTGGTCAAGTTTTAGATTACTTTTTCTCTAAGGTGTTCCTCATTAATTGCAGCATTTCATGCAAGGAATCAACAACATCAATAGTCTCTTTTTCTCCCCAAATAATGCCGACACCAACCTCATCAGACACAATGGCAATTANAGAGTTCGGAGCTTGAATAATAACTGACTCTAAAACTTCAATTACATCAGAGTCTGGTATCCCGTCAAACCAATTCCAACCCTGAATAGGGGAACTCTTTCCGCGATTGCTNAAACAATGAAGCACCCAATTTTTTCGAGAGCGATCAGTTTTCCAAGTAATCCTGTAGCAAATAAATTCCAAACTGCTCTCATTTTCCAAAGCATCTGGACGACGATTCAGTGAAATTTGCAACCCAAGGGCNCGAGCTCTTCGCCTTAANTTTGCNATGTGATTTTGTCGGCGTGAGGTTCTCATNCCAAAAACAGGAGTCAATGCAGCCGTTANAATCACTAAAATTAATATCCAATCTGCCATATATCACCATGATGATTCTTATTAAAATACACTTGAAAAGATAAAAACTCGAATTCTTCTTTCATTATTTCCCTTGTTTCAAGCAAGTGGGCCGACCAATTTTAGAAGATGCAAATAACACCTCTCTTCAATAATGCTAAATTAACCAATACACGAAGTAGTTTTGAGACTTGTTCAAGAATAAGNCATGTTTTAAGCTTTGGGAGCCAGTGTCAACCCAACCGACCCCTCTTCTATCGAAGCAAGGAAGAAAATTGTTACACATATTTATTATTTCAAAACCAAAAAATAAAATAGTTAAGGTTATTTTACTTTCCATTCTCCTATTCACCGAATTGAACTCATTTGCATTTGCAAATATGAGCAGCTTGTCTCAAATCCCTAAAAAAATAATTTATGATGAAAGTAGCCTCTCTAGCTACAGAGAGATTTACAGTAGAGCACAAAAGCTAGCTGACCGAGGTAACTGGCGACAATTAAAATTAATTAAGCGANATCTGGAAGGCTATCCTCTTTATCCTTACCTTGATTACAAAGAACTTCTAGAAAAAATGAGCATACCTAACCGTGGGAAGATATCAAATTTTCTAGCAACTCACAAAGACTCCGTCTTAGCATACCGACTGCGTTCAAAATGGTTAGAATATCTAGCTCGTAGAGCTCAGTGGAACCACTATCTTAAGTATTATGCTCCTGAGGAAGCGAGTATTTCTCGCCAGTGTCAATATTTTGAGGCGCTTTATCATCGGCAACGTCAAGAGGAAGCTCTCAAAGGTGGAATTGCACTATGGACTGTCGGGCACTCTCAACCTCGCCAATGTGACCCGCTTTTCCGAATTCTCATCAGACACAAAGCCATCACCACCGATCATGCTTGGGAACGCTTTAATCATTCGGTTCGCGAGCGTAATTACTCGTTAGCAACTTACGCAAACCAATTTATCACAGACACAAAAACGAAGAAGCTTACTGAATCTTTTTTAAAAATTAAACAGAATCCAAATTACCTTCACAGTGCTATTAATATCCTTATGTCAAACAAGAGTTCAGCCCTACTAGTCGCATACACACTTGGTGACCTCGCTAATCATAATCCCATGAAAGCGCATGATCTCTGGTTCAACTGGGATGACCGCGTTTTAGTCGCTGACGAAGACTCTCATAAATTCATCTCAAAACTCGTAAAATCATTTATCAAGAATGATGCAAATGAAGATGCAGACAGAGTTCTGCATGAATATGCTGAACTAATTAACACTGACCACAACGGAGACCTTATCGAATGGAGGATCCGTCATGCTTTAGGAGAACAAAATTGGACTGACGTTGAAAAATGGATTGGCAAGTTACCACATACTATGCAGAAAAAAAGTATTTGGCGCTACTGGCATATCCAAAGTTTGGAAAATAATATTTATTTTCAGAGGCAGCACGCAGATAAACTAAAAAAGCAACTTGCGGAGGAACGTGATTTTTATGGTTTTGTCATCAGCGACAAGTTGCATCAGAACTATAACTTAAATTATAAGCCAGCACCCATAGATAAAACTGTTTTGTATAAGGTTGAGGCCAATGACGCTCTTAAACGAGCAAGAGAATTACATTTCCATGGCAATAAGGTAGAGGCAACTCGCGAATGGAATTCAGCGACACGTAACTTCGACAGAGCACAATGGATCGCTGCTGCTCAACTCACTCATGAGTGGAATTGGCATAGCCGCGCAATTATAGCGATGGCGTCTGCTAAATATTGGGATGATCTGGATATCCGGTTCCCTCTGGCATTTGAACCTTCAATTAATTCAGTATCAATCAATTCAAATGTTCAGCCACATTTGCTTTTCGCCATTGCCCGACAAGAGAGCGCTTTTGAACTGCAGGCGGTATCAAGAGCAGGCGCAGTAGGTCTTCTCCAAATAATGCCACAGACAGCAAAATCAACGGCTATGTCACTCAATATTCCATACAAAAACAGTCGACAACTTTTCGAGATAGAGAAAAATTTACTCATTGGATCTAGTTATTTAAAAAGTCTTTTAAAACGTTATGATAATAATAGAATATTGGCACTAGCTTCTTATAATGCAGGACCTGAACGTGTGAGTACTTGGCTCTCAAGGAGCGGTGGCAAACTAACGTTTGACCTATGGATTGAACTAATTCCCTTTCGAGAAACACGAAACTATGTAAAGAGCGTGCTAATGTATTCGGCTATTTATTCCCATAAAACAGGGTCCCAAAAAAGGATGCTAGAGCCCTATGAAATTGAACTTTTACTCTGACTTCTGAGAAAATTTTTGTGTTAATAGACATTGGTGTTAACTTATCAAGTCATCGTTTTAGAGATGATAGACGCGCGGTGCTTCAAAATGCCTTGGACGCTGGTGTGGAAAAATTAGTTCTGACGGGAACATCAATTTCCGAGTCAAAGGAAACAATCGATATTTGTAATGTTTTTTCTCACGATTTTCCGAACATGCTCCACGCAACTGTCGGCATCCACCCGCACAATGCTGACCAGTTCACCAGGACTGCATCTGAAAAAATGTATGACCTCGCAGGTGAAGATGCAGTAGTTGCCATTGGCGAGACAGGATTAGATTTTTACAGGAACCTTGCAACGCCAAAAGATCAACAGGAGTCTTTTATTGGGCATATAGAACTGGCCAAGAAAATTGGCTTACCATTATTTTTACATGAGAGGGATGCCGCCACGCGGCAATTAGAAATTTTGAGCGACTATCGAGAACATATTTCAAAAGCAGTTATTCACTGCTTCACTGGAGACCGAGCAACCCTCCACAAATATCTCGACATGGATCTATATATTGGTATAACTGGATGGATATGCGACATGCGTCGAGGTTGCGATTTGCAAGCTATGGTGGCCGATATCCCCATAAACCGCCTTATGATCGAAACCGATGCGCCATATCTTCTTCCTCAAAATATGATCTTTAAACCGAAGAATAAACGAAATGAACCGTCATTTCTTCCATGGATCGCAAAAAAAATCGCAATTCATAGGCTTGAGTCAGTCAATGAAATTATCGATAAAACCAGTGAAAATGCAAAAGTGTTCTTTGGAATTGAATAACCTACACTAAATTCAGCTTGTCAATTACATTGCATTATTGCACTTTCGGGCAAATCGGTTGCCAATCTCAAATCTTTGATGATGATGGAAAATGTTTTTCTAGTCTTCAAAATCAAAGGGGCTCTCACCTGGCTTAGGTCCGCCCCCGCCCTCACAAAACACTTGAGTGGCGTAGCACTTCGTACCCACTGGTCCTCCGGGACATTCTTGAAAAACCCACCCATGTCAAGTTCTGCACTACACGAAATTCCACAATCCATTTCCTGGACGACTGACCCCTCGGGCTGCTCTATGACTTTAAAGGTCATGGATAAAGCCGCATCTTGGTCTAGGTAGTCTCTCCAGTCAAGGACAGAAGATGATCTCCAAAAGAATTCACCTCCAATATCCCTGTCATCATCACTACTCCAAGTTACCAACCTTGAGTCCTCCTGAACATCTCCGTCAACCGTCATTACCGACAAAGATTGAGATGGCGAAACTGTACTTGCGCCAGACACAGGAATACTATAATCCGCTGAGTCAGCCACGTAAGCCGTAAATGGTTTTCGCGTTGTTCCATTGAAAATTACCAACGGCTTCAACTCTTTCAGTGCACAAGCGACTTCCGTTAAGTCAGCCTTCACATCCACTGTGTCTCCATAGCTTTTACCATATCCTCTCTCAAACACCATCAACGCAGCTGGCAAATCCGGATTTCCCTTTGAGATCTCGACATCCGGCCAACCAAAAGGAAGCGTTCCTGTAAAATTAAATCTCGGCCGATCATACTTGTCTGCTACCAAAACATCAGCGATACCATTACCCTCGCTACCAGGCAGCCATGCAACAACAAAGGCCTCAGACTGATTAATTTGAGAATTAACTATTAAGGGTCTTCCGGTTAGCATCACTGACACAACCGGAATACCCCTCTCCTTCAGCCTCGCAAGAAGCCGAAGGTTATCAGAATACGAATCGCAAAATAATAAATCCTCTCGATCACCCACTCCCTCCGCATAAGGATCCTCTCCGAACACAACCACAGCAACATCTGGATTGAAAACATCGCTCCAGCTATCGTTTGTTGTTAATTCAGCGGAGCCTCCTATATCCTCCACCGCTTTTTTAAGCCCTTCAAATATTGATGTAGCCCCCGGAAAATCTGTTGGAATATTTTTGTTTCCTTGCCAGCTCAGTGTCCAACCGCCGGATTGTTTCGCAACACTGTCGGCTCCATCACCCCCTACCAAGAGCTTAGGTTTTCCACGGAGGGGTAAAATCCCGCCGTTATTTTTCAAAAGCACGAGTGATTCCCTCACTGCCCTGCGTGCAAGAGCGCGATGTTCTGAAGAGCCCATAATAGCGAGATCCCCAGCTAATAACCTCTTTGAGGGTCGCTCCTTCGAAAACAAACCAGCTCGTATTTTAACCCGCAGAATTCTCCTAACCGCATCATCGATTCTGGACATGGGAACTTCTCCATCGCGAACCTGCTTTAATGTATTTGCTATAAATTTTTTCCACTGCTTTGGCACCATGAACATGTCTATTCCTGCTAAAATTGCTTGAGCACAGCTGGTATTCTTGCAGCCTTCAACTTGGCCGTGACCATCCCAGTCACCAACTACAAACCCGTCGAAGCCCATATCTGTCTTAAGCACGTCAGTGAGCAACTGTTTACTACCGTGAATTTTTTTACCATTCCAACTATTAAACGAGGCCATGATCGTTTGTGTATTTGCTTCTATCGCTTTTTTATATCCGGGGCCATGTATTCTTAGCAACTCTTCTAAACTGAGGCGTGTATCTCCCTGATCAATACCCCGAGTGGTTCCGCCATCACCAATGAAATGTTTTGCAGTTGCAATAACTCTACCGGGTTCTGGTAGTTGGTGCAGTTTTCCCTGTAGGCCTAAAATCATTGCCGCAGCGTAATCACTTACGATTTGCGTATCATCACTGTAGCTCTCGTATGCGCGTCCCCAACGAGTATCCATTGACACCGCGATAGTTGGAGCGAAGACCCAATCTAAGCCCGTAACGGACACCTCACGCGCTGTTGCTTCGCCAATTTCGCGAACTAAGTCAACATTCCTCGTCGCTCCCAGAGATATATTATGTGGGAAGAGAGTCGCCCCTTTAACATTATTATGACCATGAACAGCGTCAGTGCCCCAGATTATTGGGATTCCAGCACTCCCATACCTTGTGTCTAGGGAAGCTTCATGATATTTGTCTGCTGCATCAAGCCAATCGTATATGGAGGATTCTTTGCGCCCATTTGGCCAAGAGCCACCTCCATTTAGCACAGACCCCAGGAAATAACGCGATACATCGTCTGGGGTCACATGCGTTATGTTTCCTTGGACCATCTGCCCGACCTTTTGTTCAACAGTCATCGATGATATAAGTTTTTCTACACGCTGCTCCACTATTTCCGAATCGTAGTCCGCATGATTGGAACTCAAGAAACAAATGGTGAAAAAAGTAAGGCTAGCTCGTCCTAAAGTTCTTTTCACCGGCCCTAGCATGT